>JBCQUO010000014.1:0-38689 GCA_047173955.1 Rikenellaceae bacterium | reverse complement strand
AGCGGTGAGTGGAGATTGGTTCATGTGCATTATTCTCCAATGCCCCTATAAAAACTATAGCGCGAACATATAAAACAAAATAAGGAGCTTTTCGAAAACCGAAAAGCTCCTTATTTATCTGCGTGGTATCTGCAAAATTTAAGTATGGCAATAATTGTTTTACACTACTTATGCAGCGCCCACCGCTAACTTTTATTTCAAAACTATTTGCTAAGCTCAGCGATGATTGATTGAGCTGTAGCAGCGTTTGTTCCAGCTGTAACCTTCTTAAGTGCAGAGATTGCTTGATCTTTCATCTCCTTAGCGTTGTATGCAGCGCCGATGATGAAGTAAACATTGCTGCTCTCCTCTGGAGTTGTTTGGATCTCTGCTGCGCTTGGACCAAGCTCGATTACTTTGTTGTAATCCTTTTTGTCCATGTATGCTTGAAGTCTAACAAGTCCAGCCGATGCGTTTGAAGGGTTGCTCACAAGGAGGTTGTCTGCCATTGCGATAACGCCGTCAAAATCCTTAGATGCTTGAAGCTCAGCTACTTTATTGTTGATGTAAAGAGACATGTTCTTGTTTGCCTCCTCAGCGTCAGCAGCATATTTGGGGTTTGTAGCACCCATCTCAGCTACCTTAGAGAATACGTCCATACCCTTCTCGAGGTCACCGCTCTCGCAGTAGCATATACCCAACCAGTTAGCCATTTTGGTGTTACGAGGGTCCATCTCGACTCCCTTCTCGAAGATTGGGGTTGCTGTAGCGTAATCCTTCTCGTTGAATGCTGTACCACCTTGAGCTTGATAGATCTTACCAGCCAAACTCTTAGCTTTTTGCATATCCGCAACCGCGTCATACAACTCAGCGTAGTTAGCCGAAAGGGTAAGGTTCTCGATTGCTGCATCGTAGTTCTTAGTTTTGGCATTAGCCAAACCTACTTGATAGTAACAAGCTGGGAGGTTGCCCTTAGCAGTTGCAACAAGGTCAGCTGCGCCATCCTCATCCATTCCCTTCTCGATAACTTCATTGAAAGCAGTTGCGGCCTTTTCGAAGTTTTTAGCACCCCAAGCCTCAGCAGCCTCGTTGTACTTCTCTTTCACGGCATCACTCTGTGCCATTGCTGTTGTCAATGTCAATGCCAAAGCTGCAAGTGACAAAATAAACTTTTTCATTCTATTAATTATATTTTAAGTATTTTTGGTAAAGTTTCATTATGCAAATTTAGCTTATTTTTTCGATTTTGCAATATCAAAGATATTTATTTATCTCAATTTCGAAAAAAAAGAGCGCATTAAATCTTCGCACTCGCGAGCCAAAACACCCGACAAAACCTTTGTTTTGGGGTGAAGCATTGTTTGGCAGTAGTGTCTATATCCTCTTTTTAGATCCTCAGCACCATATACTATGCGTCCTATTTGGCTCCACGCCAATGCCCCTGCACACATCGCACATGGCTCTACGGTGACGTAGAGTGTGCAATCCGCGAGGTATTTCCCTCCCATTGTCGATGTGGCGGCTGTTATGGCTTGCATCTCGGCATGTGCGGTGGCATCTTGGAGCGTCTCGACCAAATTATGTCCACGCCCCACTACAACTCCTCCCGATACAATAACTGCACCAATTGGCACCTCTCCTTTGTCAAAAGCTATGGATGCTTGGTGGAGCGCTTGACGCATGAAAATTTCATCTTCGTGTTCCATTTTCTTTGAATTTTATGGGAGTCTCTCCCGAATTTTTCTTACCTTTGTACGTTTGCAAAGATAAGAAAACAAAATTTAAATACAAAGATATGTACAGAACACATACCTGTGGTGAGCTTCGTGCTGCCAATACCAACCAAACAGTTACACTTTCGGGATGGGTACAAAAGGTTCGTAACCTAGGGGCTATGACCTTTATCGACCTTCGCGATCGTTATGGAATAACTCAGATCGTAGTCGAGGAGCACTCGGACGACGCTACAAAAGCTGTTGCGGCTCAGTTGGGTCGTGAGTATGTTTTGCAGGTCGAGGGACGTGTTATCGAGCGTTCGTCGAAAAATCCTAAGATGGATACTGGCGAGATCGAGATCGCTGCCACTTCGCTTAAGATCTTGAACGCTTCTAATACCCCTCCATTTACCATTGAGGAGCACTCGGATGGTGGTGATGATTTGCGTATGAAGTATCGCTATTTGGATCTTCGTCGTGCGCCTCTACAGCGTGCAATGATCCTCAGACACAAACTCGCTCACGCCGTGCGTACATTCCTCGATAGCGAGGGCTTCCTCGAAATCGAGACTCCATACCTTATTAAGTCTACACCCGAGGGGGCGCGCGATTTTGTTGTTCCAAGCCGTATGAACCCCAACGAGTTCTACGCTTTGCCTCAGTCGCCACAAACATTCAAGCAGCTGTTGATGGTGGCAGGTTACGACAAATATTTCCAAATCGTGAGATGTTTCCGCGACGAGGACCTGCGTGCCGACCGTCAGCCTGAGTTCACCCAGATCGACTGCGAGATGGCTTTTGTGGAGCAGGAGGATGTATTGTCGACCTTCGAGAGATGGGCCAAATATATGTTCAAAGATGTTATGGGTATCGAGATGATCGACACCTTCCGTCGTATGCCTTGGTTGGAGGCGATGGAGAGGTATGGATCTGACAAACCAGACCTTAGATTTGGTATGGAGTTCGCAGACCTAACGGCTTTGACCCAAGGTCACGGCTTCTCGGTTTTCGATGATGTTGAGTACGTGTGTGGTTTTGCGGCTGAGGGATGTGCTTCCTACACTCGCAAGCAGATCGACGAACTCACCAACTTCGTGAAGCGTCCACAGGTGGGAGCTAAGGGTTTGGTGTGGATCCGCGTAGATGAGAGCGGCGCAACTAAATCGTCGATCGACAAATTCTATAGCCCCGAAGAGGTTAAAGCTATCGCCGACAAGGCAGGAGCCAAGGCAGGAGATATGGTCTTTATTTTGTGTGGCAAGAAGTTCAAGGCCCTCACTCAACTATGCACACTTCGTTTGGAGGTTGCCGAGAGGTTGGGTCTGCGCGACAACACTAAGTTCTCGCCCCTTTGGATCGTTGATTTCCCTCTCTTTGAGTGGGATGAGGAGAGCGGCCGTTACTACGCTATGCACCACCCATTCACATCGCCTAAGCCCGAGGATATTGAGTTCTTGGCCACAGATCCGGGCAAAGTGCGCGCTAATGCATATGACTTCGTTTGTAATGGAGTTGAGATCGGTGGCGGTTCAATCCGTATCCACGACGCTAAATTGCAGGCTCAGATGTTCGAGATCTTGGGCTTCACACCCGAAAAGGCGGAGGAGCAGTTTGGCTTCTTGATGAACGCCTTTAAGTTTGGAGCACCTCCACACGGAGGTTTGGCATTTGGCTTCGACCGCTTGTGTTCGTTGTTTGGAGGTGTTGAGTCTATTCGCGACTATATCGCTTTCCCAAAGAATAACGCAGGTCGCGATATGATGATCGAGGCTCCATCTCTTATCGACGAC
Source organism: Rikenellaceae bacterium (assembly GCA_047173955.1). Taxonomy (GTDB): domain Bacteria; phylum Bacteroidota; class Bacteroidia; order Bacteroidales; family Rikenellaceae; genus Alistipes. The sequence goes on along the minus strand of JBCQUO010000014.1, from coordinate 35,205 downwards.
TCGCAGCTAGATGAGTTGTACCTCAAAACTTTGGAGGTCACAAAAGAGTAATATCGGATAGGCATGGCAATACCTTTGGCGGAGCGTTTGCGTCCCACCACGCTCGATGACTATATCGGTCAGGAGCATTTGGTGGGGCAGAGTGGAATCTTTCGGAAGTTTATCGAGAGTGGCAATATCCCATCTTTTATTTTGTGGGGGCCTCCCGGGGTTGGTAAAACGACCTTGGCGAAGTTAGTTGCTATGGCTCTTGAGCGTCCATTCTTTACCCTTTCGGCTGTTACTTCGGGGGTGAAGGATGTGCGCGAAGTTATAGAGACCGCCAAAAAGGAGCGGTTTTTCAATACCGCTCAGCCTATACTTTTTATAGATGAGATCCACCGTTTCAATAAATCCCAGCAAGATTCATTGCTGGGAGCTGTTGAACAGGGGGTCTTTACGTTGGTGGGTGCCACGACCGAAAACCCTTCGTTCGAGGTTATCTCTCCGCTGTTGAGTCGTTGCCAAGTCTACATCCTCAAATCGTTGGAGGAGGCGGATCTTGATAAATTATTGACGCGAGCTTTGAGTGTCGACGAAGAGCTCAAAAAACGTAAGATCGCTGTCGAGCAGAGCGAGGCGCTCTTTACCTTCGCTGGTGGAGATGCACGTAAGTTGCTCAATATTTTGGATATTGTCGCAGGGGCTTCGGATGGCGATATTACTATCACCAATGAATATATCACTGAGTGCCTGCAACAAAACATCGCGCTCTACGACAAAAATGGCGAGCAGCACTACGATGTGATCTCTGCCTTTATCAAGTCGGTGAGGGGGAGCGACCCTAACGCCGCTATTTACTATCTAGCAAGAATGTTGGCAGGTGGCGAGGAGGCTCGATTCATAGCGCGTAGGTTGGTGATCTTGGCCTCCGAAGATGTCGGTCTGGCTAATCCCAACGCCCTGCTTTTGGCCAACGCTTGTTTCGATACGGTACACAAAATCGGTATGCCCGAAGCGCGCATAACATTGGCCGAAACTACGATCTACCTCGCGACATCGCCCAAATCAAACTCAGCTTACACGGCCATCAACAAAGCTATGGCGATGGTCTCGCACGACACGACAAATCGGCCCGTGCCGCTTCATCTGCGCAATGCTCCTACCAAACTAATGGCCAAGGCGGGGTATGGTGATGGGTATAAATATGCCCACGATTTCGAGGGAAACTTTGTCTTTCAGGAGTTTATGCCCGACTCTTTGGTTGGCCACAAATTCTACGAACCCAATAGCTCAAACCCTACGGAGTCGAAGATCGCGGAGCGCATGAATATGCTGTGGGGTGATAAATATTGAAGCGAATGAAAAAGATTGGAATAATTTCAGATACACATGGCACCTTCGACCAAACACTTCGACACTTCTTGCGCGATGTCGACGAGATTTGGCACGCTGGAGACATCGGCACTTTGGCCCTTGCGGACGAAATCGCAGCCTTTAAACCTCTGCGAGCTGTGTGGGGCAATATAGATGGGGCGGAGCTGAGGCGTGCTTATCGTCCCTACACGATCTTTGAGTGTGAGGGGGCACGTGTGCTGATGACCCATATCGGAGGCTATCCCAAACGCTATCGTCCCGAATCGTTGGAGATGATTCGTAAATATCGCCCAACTCTGTTTGTGGCAGGGCACTCGCACATCCTAAAAGTCATATACGACCAATCGCACAACCACCTTCATATCAACCCCGGAGGAGCTGGAAACTATGGGATTCACAAAGTGCGTAGCGCGGTGCGCTTCGATATCGAGGATGGTAAATTCACCAATATGGAGGTGGGGGAGTGGGCTAGATCGTAGCCCAACCTTAAACTAAAAAAGTGAAAGTTGAGCCGATGGAAAGATATTATCAATCGGTATTGCCTTGCGTTTTGCACGCATAATCGTATGCCTTGTCCCCCCTTTTTTTAGATTAGTGTCGAGGTAGGTGACAATATAATCAGAGTTATCTATGATATAGTTATTTCGCAGTGAAAAAAGCTCTATAGAGTAATTCTCAGCCATCGTAATAACATCGTCGCATTGGGCCAATATATTGTCGTAGCGCAATTTATCTGCGTCAGAAAAGTATTCACTTTGTGAAGCATATGGGCGTACAGCGATAAGCTCAATGTCTGGAAATTGCTCCTTGAGCTCCAACACACACTCCCCAGCAGCTAGGTCGAACCCCACAGCCATGCCACACAAAAATTGGGCGCGGGGATCTTCTTCGCAAAGTTTTGAGATTTTATTGCGAAGAAGCGTGGCGTGTTGAGCCGAAGTATATTTGCGATGTCCTGTAAATCCGATTGTCATGATTCACAAATGTATAAATTTGGCTTGATGTTTGCAAAATTTATTTTGAATTTTTAAACATCACAACAATGAAAAACACAGGCACAATTCTCGCGTCAGTAATCGGAGGCGCTATCCTAGGCTCTGCACTCACATGTCTATTGAAATCGGCTAAGGCCTCGGAACTTAAAAAACAGGCTCACGAGAAGATCATGAGCGAACTAAAGCACCTACATGCTCATATGGCAGGTGTCTGTAACTGTACCGAAGGGGGTGAGTGCAGTTGCGGTATGGAGGCTATGAAGGGGGCTAAGGATATGGCCGAAGTGCCCTCCACGCAAACCAACGAATAATGCTGACTTTGGATCTCATTTGCCATGGATAAGCGCAGTCCCATTTCATCGCTCAATGCTGCTATTGCCTTTATTGTGACTGCGCTTATCGCCTCAATTTTGCTGATCTCGGCATTGGTCTATTTTCTGGGTGAGGTGATTGGCTCACACCTTCTATCTATGGTCTTGGTCGGAGGAGTGTGTGGAGTTGCCTCATGGGTGATCTATTCACATTCTCTTAAGCCCCTGATCCGCGAACTTGAGAATCAAATCACAACGATCTACGAAGTTGCCCATGCCGCACGTCGTGCCTATGAATGGACCATAGAATATGTCGTAGCACATATCTTTAAATAGGAGAACGTTGCAAGGCGGCTAAATTTCAATATTGTCTGAATCGGAGCAAAACTAATGTTTGCAGTAGTCTGAGTTTGAAAGAAGCATGGATCAAACGGAATGTGAACTTTCACATGTGATCCCCTCGCTTTGGGTGTGGCCGCGAGGAGTCTCCCCAACGGGGGGGATAATATGAAAATAGTGGATACTGAACCGAAAGCTTGCTTTCGAGGGCAGAATCCACTATTTTTATATTAAACGTTCACTGAAGGTGAACACTCCTCGCGGCCACAACACACAAAGCGCAAGGGGGATAAATCACAGCTTGCTGTGCGCCCGCCGGCGTGAGGCAGCCCAGCCTCTGACTAAAAGCCTCTGACCAAAAACCTCTAAAGGGTTACTGAACAAATTGAGCCTCGCCCAATACAGACTCAGCCGCTGCTGTTGCCTTCTTCACCTCCTCTACGCTTCCGCACAAAAGGAGTGAAACACCACCCTCGGCACCTGCAACACCTCCGTGAGCTACGGGGAATACATCAACATCGGCAAACTCCTTGATCGCCTCGATCTCGGTGTAGATATCCGCCTCGTTGGTTGCCCACAAAAGAGTCGCTTTATTGCGTTTCTCTGAGTTGTGTGCCAACATATCTGAGTACTCAAAAAGGTCGCCCGAGCAATCCTTCTCAAGTCCGATAGGGATAAACCAGCGTGCATTTCCGCTAGCAGCATAAGGAGCCAAACGAGCCACTGTACCTCCATCTGGAGCACCGATACAGATGGCAGCTTGTCCCTTCTCGTAGTTCAACAAGTTCGCACCCTTGAAAATCACATCTCCATCGGTCATCTTTGCCAAAGCATCTGCGTAGCTAAGCTCCGCAACCTCTCCGTCGACAATCACAATATCGTCTACGCGAGTAATATCCTTTGTGAAATCCTCTTGACCTTGGGGGATGATCTTACCTGTAACCATTGAACCGCGAGGTCCCGAATAGTTTACGAACTCCTCGGCAATGTATGTATTTGTTGTACCGCGAGTGATGATAACCATTCCCTTGTTGAGCTTTTGTTGAACGTAGTCATTGGCAAACAGACCTTTAGCGATCAATCTTTTTCCCTCGGCAACTGTGAGTCGCACGGTATTGATTGTCTCATAATCTTTGGGTTGAGATGGAGCCTCTGTTGTCGATGTTGTCGCATCGCCTCCACACGCACATAGAGTCATCATTAGAGCAAAACTTAATAATTTTTTCATCTTAATTTTGTATTTTACGTATCCTAAATAAAAAATTGAGTGCTTTACTCAAACAAATAAAGCACTCAAAAAAGTGTAGTTTAAAATCTTAGATAGCCAAGAATGCAGGCTCACCATTAAGTACTCTCTTAAGTCTAAGAAGAGCCTCGATGTAGTAGTAATCTGCATAGATGATCGAAGCGTCGATCTCTGACTTAGCAGGCCAGTGACCTGTGCTGTGGTCTAGGAACGATACGCGAGCGTCACCACTCTTGTACTCATCTGAGCTAAGAGACACCAACATTTTGATTGCAGCATCTTTGTAGTAGTCACCCTTCTCTCCGGGAAGGAACTCAGCAAGCTCTAGGAGTGCCGATGCAACAACTGCGGCAGCCGAAGCGTCGCGTGGAGCATCTGGAATACCGGGAGCCGAGAAGTCCCAATAAGGGATATAATCCTCTGGAAGGTCCTTCATATATACATCTGTAACCTTTTGTGCGAAGTCCAAATATTTAGGATCTTTAGTCTCACGATACATCACAGTGTAGCCATAGATAGCCCATGATTGGCCACGTGCCCACATTGACTCGTCAGCATAACCTTGGTGAGTAACACCCTTGATTAGGTCTCCTGTTGTTGGGTCGTATACAGCTACGTGGAAGCAGCTATAGTCGTCGCGGAAGTGGTTCTCCATAGTTACGTCAGCGTGACGTACAGCCATGTCGTATAGATACTTATGCTCCTCGCCACCATTCTTAGCTGCCCAGAACATCATCTCTAGGTTAATCATGTTATCCATGATTGTGCTGTGTGGCCATCCAAACATCTTCTCTGCGCGAGGCCATGACAACATAGTACCTACAACTGGGTTCACAAGTGTAGCCATTGAGTCTGTAGTCATCAAGATCACCTCTTTGTACTTAGGATCTTTGTTCGAACGGTATCCGTTACCATATGAGTTGAACACCAAGAATCCAAGGTCGTGGTCATAAGCAGGTGTCACAGATAAGAACTCCAATGATTGAGTAAACTTCTCAGCCTCAGCTCTGATCGCCTCGTCGCCAGAAGCCTCATATGCATACCACAAAATTCCGGGCCAGAATCCAGAGCACCACTCAGACTTAAGAGCTTCGCGAGTGTTCCATACGCTTTGACCTTCGAGGATGTTACGTGGCATCATTTTGTAGTCGATAGATCCATCTTCAGCTTTCAAACCCTCGATACCTCTTTGGGTTTGTGCATAGCAATAAGCTAGCTCAGCGTCAACATCAATGCCAATTGAAGCGGGTTGGCTACCACCGCAACTAACACCCATAACAGCCAATGCGAGAAACATTATTGCCTTCTCAATTTTCTTCATAATTTTAGTTATTTTTTGGTTTATTAATATTCTTATACAAAACTAGCATTTTTTTTTAAATCTTCACAATAAAAGACGACAAAACTGCGTATTTTATTATTTTTTCGCGAATTAAGGTTTGCGAATTCAAACCTTAATTCACATAATTTATACACCTCTACCACAACAAATGTACATCCAAAGGCCACTGTTTAACGTCGTCGTAGAACTTATTGCCCTTTTCGAATGTCGATGCCTCGTCTATCTCGACACCACACAATAGCAGTCCCATGTCGATTTTTTGGTTCTTGAAGTGGCAGTTGAGCACGTGCGACGAGCCTCCGACAACGCGCCACATAGCTCCCCATTTGTTGTCGACAATCTCGCAACGACTCAAAATCACGCTCTGTGGAGCATACTTTGGATCCTCGGTGTAATCAAACTTGCCGTAGTAATACTCGCATGGGAACCACAAAGCTACCTGCCCGCAGTTCGAAACTCTGTATTTGTGCAAAAAGAGATAACCTGTCTGCTCGTTGTCGGCCTGAATACCATTGCCCACGCAGTTGTCGATCGTACATCTTTGGGCAATCACATATTGGCACGACGTATATTTACACCCCTTACCCTCGATCGCAGGGTCCGAGAAGTCGCAGTCCGACTGTAACAAGTTGGTGCAGTAGAGGTAATAAATATTGTGGTACAACCCCTTCAAAGATCCATTCTCCACAAAATCGCACTTGTCTAAAATCGTGTTGTTGGTCCTCTTTATATGCACTCCGTGCGATCCCCAACCCTTGATTGTGATATTCTGTAGCAACACACGATCGTGACGAGCCTCATTCTTTCCCGTCATAAAGAACCCTTGAATATCGCCCTTGTCCTTACCTACGATCGAGAAATCCTTCAACACAATATCCGAGACAGGATAGTGTACATCCGCCAAAAAACATGCCCACTTCAAATCATCACCCTCGGTGACAAATGTTTTATCTGTTCCCTCGCCCACAAATGTCACCTTGCTCTTCATCTCGATAGATTTATTGACCGTGTGCGTACCAGCCAACAACTTAACAACACCTCCGCCCTTGGCGTTAACATTGTCTACAGCCTCTTGGATCGACTCCCCGGGGGCAACCTCCACCACATAGCTTAGGTATTGCTGTGGGTAGACGATATGTTTGAACTCCTCGCCCCACTTCTGGTCGATGGTCTCGAAAACCTCCTCCTCGACTATCACCTCTTCGTATTTGTATTGGTCAGCCGATGTGTACTCCTTCACTCGGAAGTTCTTGATTATCGTGTGGTTCTTGAGCAACCTAATTCCGAAGTATCCCTCATCTTGTCCACTCTCCACGGGGTGGTTAAACAGCTCCTTGCCATCCATGCTATATGTCGTGCGACCACCCTTGACCGTAATCACTACATTGAGCCATTGGTTTGGTTTGAGTAGATCCTCAGCCTCGCGATACTCATAAAGCATAGGGCGGAACTTATCGCGATCCCCACTCTCTAGGAATTCGGGTAGGTAACGTCTAAACCTTGTTGATGTGTTTTTGTTGCCACCGTAGCCCACATAAAAGAGGCTCATGGCGCTATACTTGCTAAATTCACCACCTCGCCATTCCGAACGTTTAAAAAAGTTCTTGGGCGATTCGGGGTCCGAAGCTCCCCAAAAACAGTTCAAGTCGCTTAGGCGGTCGTGCGCACCACCCTCCATCACGAACTTTACGCTGTAGCTGATTTGGTAGTCGCCCTTGAATTTTTTGTCGTACCACAGCGTGAGTCCACGTTCTGCGATAACATCCATCGACTCGCCATCGAGGGTGATCTTAACATCTTGGGTTTGATCCTCTACGATCCACTTCGAGTGCATCCCCTCACCTCCGCTAAGGAGTGTGTACTTCTGTGCCGATGCAGCGGAAACCACACATATTAGGGCTGTGGTGAGTGTTAAAAAAAGTCTTTTCATATTCGGTTCTTTTTACTTGTTTCTATAGGGGAGATCTATTATCTCCCGAATTTTAATTTTCGGTTAATAATTGCCTATTTTTATTTTTACAAAAATAAGTTGTAGTGGCTCCTACCACCTATTTTTGCAAAAGTAAAAAGAGGTGATTAGTAGCTAAAAAGTATTTTTGGGAGAAATTAGATCTCCCCTATAATATTGCACACATGCCGCGATCGGAACTCCGAGCTGCGGATAGTTAGGATAGGGGTGTGGGTTACCAGTCTGAAGCTCTCCCTTCATATTGTATCCATTCTCGTTGTCGATGGTAGCCGAAGCATCCACAACATATATCCCCTCATCTTCGCGATTGTCGAAGTTTGCGATTATATTCTCCCTGACGTACCACATCATAGCATTTTGGCGTGTTGTGAAATCACCGCGTTCGTTGTCCAACACTCCGCAACTTGTGCAGGGGGTAGTAAGTATCATGCGTCCACTGGGGACAGCCGCCTTGTATGACTTCAATATCTTGTTGACCCTCATGTTCCACGTCTCGAAATCGAATGGCAGCGACCCATCGCGAAAGTCATTGAGACCCAACATAACCACCAAAAATTGTGGAGCGTCAAACTCCCACATCTTTAGATATTTGCCATAGTCAAACTCCCACTCAGTAGGCTCCGCTGTGCTTTTCCACCTCTTGCCATCCCACACGATATATCCATCGCGATACATCATATCTCCCTTTTTGGGGGAGATAAGTAATCCATCGTCACCAAAACGGCTGGTGTTGTACTCTCCGCAGTTGTAACGAATCGAGAAGGGTAGCCCCTTGCCCTCCGTCTTATTAATCATGACCGAAATCTTCCAGAACTCCACCGATCCCCAATATTGGATTTTTTCATCCGTAGGCTGGAGGAATGGGTTGTGAAAGTTGTCGGACTTAGCGTTGTTGGAGAAGTATTTCGCCACAGTCCAGCCTCCACGACCTTCGTGATATTGTCCTTCGTGTCCCGACACTGTTCGCGTGCCGATCAACTTAGCATCGGGCACCAACCCTCGCTCCAAGAAAGCATCTTTAAAGTAACAACCCTTGGTGAAACTATCCCCAAAGAATTGAACCGTTACGGGAGCCCCTTTTACCGATGGGTCACCTGCACAGATCACCGATGTTTTAGAGTCTTTGACCTCGAAACTCTCTCCGTCATACAGCTTAAAGATTATCGAGTCGCCACATTTGGGTTGGTCGATGGCTGCATACTTCTCGCGTATACCTCCGCTGGCGTAACCTGCATTGCCCTCGAAGCGAACGATATCTCCTCCTAGGTATTCATTTTTCATAAATGTCTGGACGAAAATCTTGTTTTCGCACCCCGACATCAAGTATTGCTTCGATGGCATCGAGATCTTGTTTTGAGCCGTGGCCATAGAGCAGCAAAAGAGCGATACCCAGAGAAGGTTTTTGATTTTTATCATGATTTTGTTAGTTTAAACCTAATTATAAAAATAGGAGTGACTCCTTAGAAGAAGTCACCCCCATTGTAAAGACAGCTCCCTTACTTAGTGTAGATCTTAAAGTCGCTATATCGAGCAGCTCTTGTGTACATATGTCTAAGTCCGATGCGTCCGTAGTTGATCTGTGCTTTGTCCGAGATATCCCAAATATAACACTCCGCGCGGTCGCCGCCCTTGACATCCATATACAACTTACCACCATTTTTAATCACTGTGACCTTGTATGTCACAAATGGCTTAAAGAGCTCGATGTTAAAGAATGTAGGCTCCACCTCCATCTGGTCAAACGAGATATGTTCGTCGATAGGGTATTTTCTCACGCGCAAGTAATCGTTCGTGGGGTCATCATTGACCATCGGGAACGCTGCGTAGCTAATATGCAAAGGATCCATATACTTATAGTAGATCCACATGTGAGGAGTCTCACGCAAGTGGTTCCACTTCGATATATCCTTGTCATACTCGCCTGTGCCGATTCCCTGAGCTTGGATATAAAGAATATTTACATTCACCGTAGTTGTATCTGTACGTGTGTAGTTATATTCGATCTTCACATCCCCCTCATAAGACTCTTTGGTCCACAACACAGCGTGGTGAGCATCATTACCATACTCCTCTCCAGCCTTGAAGTTCATACCCTCCTTAGAGTTCTCGACCGTTGCGATAAGTCCATCGAGGAACCAGTTATCTTGCCAGTTGCCTGTGCACGAATCATCCAACTTAAGTGCCCACTCCTTTGAGTTATTCACCTTGTCGAACTCACTCTCCTCCTTCATTATGCAACTTGTGAGTGTCGCTGAAGCAACGAGTAGTGAGGTGATCGCTCCGTTAATTATGCACCTTTTCATACTACTTTATAATTTTAGTTGATTTGCTCGATTAGAACGACACTCCAAGGTGTAAGCTCTTGTGAAACAGAGATGCTTCCATCACTTCCTACAGTCACGAACTCTGTGCGGAGGTTCTCTGCGTAGCTCTTCATCACTGCAACTTGCTCGCGTGTAGGTGGCTCTGGTTTGCCCATTGCCTCCCAATAGTTAAAGATGTTTCCACTCTCTTTGTCGAGTGTCTCGATCTTGAACATCTTGCCGGGTGTCAAGTTGTTAATCTTAAGATCCAACTGCTTAGATGTTCCGCTCTCGCGCTTATCTTTTCCGCGTGGTACAGATTGCTCATACTCTTGTGGGTAGTTATAGGCGATAGCAGATACCTTTCCGTTCTTTGAGTTACGAGTCACGAACAACTTATTGTCGCTATATAGCTCCGTGTCTCCCAACTTATCGAGCATGCGATATGCGTGGTAGCTAGGCTTAACGATTCCTTGGTAGTTAATCATACCGAAGCCTCCGTGGAAGATAGACTCACCTCCACCTTTTTCCTCAAAGATGTCTGTGAATGTCCAATAAGCCAATGAGTTTGTAAGGCCAATACAATCCAAGTTGGTCTTAACAATATAGGCTGCTGGAGCCAAGTAATCGTGCATCTCGTCGCGGCTGTTAGGCGATGTGCTCCACTCCGTGAGGTGAATCTCCGCAGCAGGGAATGCGCTCTGGGCCAATGTTCTGTTCAACCACTCGATATCCTCTTTTGTAGATGTCACGTGGCGAGAGATATCTCTTCCCTTGTTTGTTGTTGGGTCAAGTGGGAAATCGGTCGGGTAGGGGTGACAGCTGATAAAGTCAACTGGCAACTTCTCCTTCTTGCAATACTCCAAGAAATCTTTGATCCATACACCCTCCCATGTTAGCTTGTTGATGTTCTCGGCCGTAACGTCGATAGATTTGGTGTAATCCTCAATCTCGCCATCGTAACGTCCATCAGCTACGAAGTTTGTGGTCGAAGGACCACCAACCTTTAGGCGGTTATCTACCGAGCGGACAGCGTTTGCACTCTGCTTGTATAGCTCGAAGTATTGAGATTTAGTTCCATCAAAAAATGCTCTTGCCAAGTTTGGCTCATTCCAAACCTCGAAGTACCATGTCAATACCTCGTCGATTCCATATCTGTCGACACAGTGCTGAGTGAAGGCCTTGATAAAGTCGTGCCAATCACCAAACTTAGAGACATCTGGTGTTGTCTTAGCCTCCCACCAAAAAGCAGTTTTGCTGTTCTCTCCCGCGAAAGCATCGGGGAAGAAGCTCAGCTCCACAAATGGACGAACATTAAGATCCAAAAGGCGATCAAACACATCGTCGATATATTGCCAGTTGTAGGTGTATTTGCCGTTTTTCTCAAAAACAGTGTACATATCTCGGTGGAAAAGACCGTGGAAACGAACATATTCGAAGCCACAATTTTGTTGTACCTTCTCCATCTGCTCCAACCATCCTGCGCGTAAAGCCTCATTGGCACGTCCTGCACCAACGCATTTGCTCCAAAGGTGCTCTATTGGGTCGGCACATTGGGTCGAATTTGCATCTACAACTTGCGCCTCTGCATTGATCATAGTAAATGTCGCAAGACCCAAGGCCAAAGTTTTTAGTAAGTTTTTCATAATATTTAGTGTGTGGGTTATTCTTAGTAGCTAGAGGATGACAGACCCCAAGTCCGTCATCCTCTATGTTTGGAAGTTATGGGAATTAAAGAACAATAGAGTTGATCGAAAGTGGTTGAAGGTCAGCTGATACCATCACCTCTCCAATCTTGATCTTCATAGTCTGAACCTCTGTCTCTGGGTTGTATACCATAACCATTGTGCGACCATCTGTCATCTTGAATGCTACGTGGTTCTTGCCCTCTGTAGACTCCAAAACTTGTGCTCCCGGAGCAAGGAAGTGTCCGAAATGTTTGAACAAATAGAACTCGTCGGTGTATGTAACCTCTTTGGTCTCGCGGTTAACAACAACCATAGAGTTTTGTGGCCATCCCCAAGCGCTCTTGCCTGTTTGATCCAAAATCATGTTCCAATATAGGTATGACTCGCAACCATTATTCATGTAGTGTACAATACCATCCCATGATCTGAGGAGTGAACTCCAGTCATTCTCGCTCTCGCCACACTTGTTCTCAGTCTGCATAAACTTAAGCTCTGGGTGCTTTTTGTGTACGTGAGGAAGAGCCTTGTCGCCACCCCATTGGAAACCAACACCCTTGATATATTTAGCTGCATCCTTGTTGCTAAGTACAGTCTCGCAATAAGCAGGGTTTGCGAAGTTTACTGTACCCAACCAGATGTCTGTATCCAAGCCATCAGCCTCGAACTGAGGACCCATAAACTTACCAATAAAGTAAGCCATATCCTCTGGTCTCCATGTACAGCTAGGCCAGTTTGGAGAGTAAGCGATCTCGTTTTGAGGCATGATCGCAAACAAAGGTACCCCCTCGGCTTTGTATGCTTGAGCGAACTTAGAGAAGTACAAAGCGTAAGCCTTCAAATATCTCTCTTGCATATTGAAACCTGTAGCGTTGTTGAAGATGTCGGCACCCTCGGGCATTCTGTTACCCTCCTCGCGACCATTCCAATCTCCTCCGCGAGTCGAGTAGTGCTCGTTGATCTTCATCCATGCTGGTGGAGTCCAAGGTGAAGCCCAAATTCTAAGGGTTGGTTTGATAGCCATAGCAGCCTTCAAGTATGGGATTGTGATATATCTATCGCGGTCGATATTGAAGTCGCGCATCACGAAATCCTCCTTCACGTCGCAACTTGTATAGTAGCTCAAAGAGTAGTCGTTGGATCCCACAGAGATACGTCCCATAGAGAAGTTACAACCCTCGGCCGAGAACAAATCATAAAGGATTTTGTCGGCTGCCGCCTTTGGCAAATCTTGCAATACATCCCAACCCATCTCGTTGAATGCACCTCCGATTCCATCGAGTGTTTGAAGTGGTTTGTCACAATAAACTGTGATATCAGCATTTGTCTCACTAGTCACCTTGATCGCCTTTTTAGCGTCAACCCATCTCTCAGATTCTGTTGTGTAGATCAACTGTGGCTTCTGCGCATATGTCGCCACAGATGTCAAAGTTGCCATAGCCGCTAGAGCTACGCACAATAAATTTTTCGTCATTTTCATAAGTGTATATTTGGTTTAAGTTTGTTGCTCTACTATTTCAAAGTGACAGCCAATGGAGACTTAATCTTCTGAGATTTCACATCTAGGTGGCTAACCCAATCCTCGAAGTTGTTGATTTTCGAAAGCTCCCACTCAGCACCCCAATAATACTCATATGTAGTGTTGGGTGTGTAGTCGCCAATAAGTGCTACGTGACCTGTCATTCCAGTTGCTGCGATCACAGGGTCTTTTTCGTCGAAACGGAAGATGTCTGCCTCCTTAGCTGGCTCGATAAACAACGCTCCAACATAGATACTTCCGTCGGCTGGGATACGACGCACGTTGTCCTCATATGCCACGAAGCCCTTCTCCTTAGAGTAAGCAGCATTTTTACAAGCTCCCTCCGACATAACAAGTCCAGCCATCACTGGAGTCACCTTGTCGAGGTTAGAGTAAGAAACGCTAGTCTTAACGAAGTATGTACCTGCATCCATTGAGTTGATACGAGTCTCCACAACATTATCCTTTCCGTCGATCGAAAGTGGGTGGTAAGTGAACTTAGCTGTGATACGGATTGGGCCATTCTCCAAAACCTCATAATCCTTGAAGCTATATGGGTATACGATCTTGTCACCCTCCATCAAAGCTAGACCTCCAGCTCCGAGTGTAGGACCTACATTATAATCATCCATTCCATTTTCGTGGTTAACGTGGAAAGATACAGTTTTGAGCAACGTAGCCGCAGCCTCTTTGTCGGTCTTAGCCAACTCGTTAACCTTAGCTCTCATCACTGGATCCAAATCCATCGCATAGCGATAGTCCAAAACCAAATCTGGAACCGATTTAGTCCATACGTCATTACCATACAAATTGTCGTTTGCCTCTTGAGCCGCTGGGCCATAGATGCGGAATGCTACGCGGTCGTTCTCCCATGCGAAGTCATCCTTACGCTCTGGGTAAAAACGTCCAAATACCTTTGGAGCGTACTCCTGAGGTTCACCCACAACAACTTTGTATGTCGAAGTTGACGATGGAGCTACATCGGCTTGGAAGATCAACTTACCATCGTAGGTAACCTGTGAAGGGATCTCAACACCTGCTGCATCATATACCACAAACGCAGACTCCTCTGTCGCTCCGAGTTTGGTTTTAACAGCCTCCATACATACCTCGATCATCTCCTCTTTGCGGTCGATTGCTGTAGAGTTCTCTACCGTAACGCTCACCGATGAGCTAGTTGTAGAGCATGAAAATGCCACCATTGCAGCACTTAAAAGTGTAAATATTTTTTTCATTTTAGTTGAATTTTTTGGGTTGTGTAAATATGCATACATATAATACAAAATTTATATCCTGCGATTATTTAGGCTGTTTGCCGATGTAAGCCAAGATTCCTCCATCGACGTAAAGTACGTGACCATTAACGAAGTCAGAAGCCGATGATGACAAGAATACCGCTGGGCCTACCAAATCTTCGGGTGTTCCCCAACGAGCCGCTGGAGTCTTAGCCAAAATAAACGAGTCAAATGGGTGTTTAGATCCATCAGCCTGAGGCTCACGAAGAGGAGCTGTTTGAGGAGTTGCGATATAACCGGGGCCGATACCGTTACACTGAATGTTGTACTCACCATACTCAGAGGCGATATTGCGCGTAAGCATCTTTAGTCCACCCTTTGCCGCAGCGTAAGCCGACACAGTCTCGCGACCCAACTCCGACATCATAGAGCAGATGTTGATGATCTTACCCGAACCCTTCTTCATCATCGCAGGGATCACAGCCTTAGCCATGATAAATGGACCATTGAGGTCGATATCAATCACTTGGCGGAACTCAGCAGCCGACATCTCGTGCATTGGGATGCGTTTGATGATACCAGCATTGTTGAACAAAATATCGACAGAACCTACCTCGGTCTCAATCTGAGCAACCATAGCATATACTTGCTCCTCGGAAGTCACGTCACAAACGTAACCTTTGGCCTCGATACCACACTCCGCATATGCCGCCATACCTTTGGCAACAAGCTTCGCATTGATGTCGTTGAATACGATTTTCGCACCAGCCTCGGCAAGTCCTTTGGCGATAGCAAAACCGATTCCGTAAGATGCACCAGTTACGAGCGCCACCTTACCCTCTAATGAAAAATTAGACATAGTTAATTATTTTAGGTTATTAAATTATAAGCGTTAGTCACAACAAAATTATAAACATTTTTTAGATATACAAAATTATTTAGTGTAAATATTACACCCCCACGACCCTCACCAACCCCCTTAGTGTAAAAAGATTCAAATTTTGGAATAATATATAAAATAGTTACGTGTGTGGGTAATAAATAACAATAAAAGTTTGGAAATCCAATAAAAATATTTATATTTGTGCAATCGTTTGCATGGGCGGTGGTCTGTGCGTTTGTAGAAGTCTATATTTTTTTAAACTATAAATAATTAAACCTAATATGAAAATCGTAACTATGGGCGAGATCCTACTTCGCCTATCGACTCCCGGAAACAAACGTTTTGTTCGTTCTGACTCTTTTGATGTTATCTATGGTGGTGGTGAGGCAAATGTCGCAGTCAGTTGTGCTAACTATGGTCATGATGCTTACTTCGTGTCTAAGTTGCCAACTCACGAGATTGGTCAAAGTGCAGTAAATGCGCTTCGTCAATTTGGTGTAAAGACCGACTTCATTGCTCGTGGTGGTGATCGTGTAGGTATTTATTTCCTCGAGACAGGAGCTTCAATGCGTCCTTCAAAAGTTATCTACGACCGCGCTAATTCAGCTATCGCTGAGGCTACAGTTGCTGATTTCGATTTCGACGCTATCATGGAGGGAGCTTCATGGTTCCACTGGTCAGGTATCACTCCTGCTTTGTCGGATGAGTCTGCTGAGATGACTAAGTTGGCTTGCGAGGCTGCTAAGCGTCACGGTGTGACTGTGTCTGTAGACCTTAACTTCCGCAAAAAATTGTGGACCAAAGAGAAGGCTCAATCTATCATGCGTCCACTTATGGAGTATGTAGATGTGTGTATCGGTAACGAGGAGGATGCAGAGTTGTGCTTGGGCTTCAAGCCAGATGCAGACGTTGAGGGTGGTCACACAGATGCTGAGGGATACAAGGGTATCTTCCAACAAATGATGACTGAGTTCGGTTTCAAATATGTAGTTTCTACACTTCGTGAGTCATTCTCTGCAACTTTCAATGGTTGGAAAGCTATGATCTATAACGGCGAGGAGTTCTACACATCTAAGCGTTACGAGATCAACCCAATCGTAGACCGCGTGGGTGGTGGTGATTCATTCTCTGGAGGTATTATCCACGGACTTCTTACTAAGCCTAACCAAGGTGAGGCATTGGAGTTTGCAGTGGCAGCTTCTGCTTTGAAACACACAATCAATGGTGACTTCAACCACGCATCAATCGAAGAGGTTGAGGCTTTGGCTGGTGGAGATGCATCGGGTCGCGTACAACGATAGTCAATTAAAAAACGAAATAAGAAAAATGGCAAAGTTTTCAAAAATGCAGGTTCTAGCTGCAATGAAAGAGACTGGAATGGTCCCTGTTTTCTACCACAAAGATGCTGAGATCTCGAAGAAGGTTCTTAAGGCGTGCTATGATGGTGGTGTACGTGCTTTCGAGTTCACTAACCGTGGTGATTTCGCTAGCGAGGTATTTATCGCTTTGGTGAAGTATGCTGCAGTAGAGTGCCCAGAGATGATCTTGGGTATCGGATCTATCGTTGATGCTCCAACTGCTGCTATGTATATGCAATATGGTGCTAGCTTCGTTGTTGGTCCATACCTAAACGCAGAGGTAGCTAAGGTTTGTAACCGTCACTTGGTTCCTTACACTCCGGGTTGTGGATCTGTAACAGAGATCGGCTATGCTCAAGAGTTGGGTTGTGACCTCACAAAGGTTTTCCCCGCAGGAAACGTAGGTGGTCCATCTTTTATCAAGAATGTTAAAGCTCCACTTCCATGGTCAAACATCATGGCTACAGGAGCTGTAGAGCCAACAGAGGAGAACTTGACAGCTTGGATCAAAGCTGGAGTTATGTGTGTTGGTATGGGGTCGCAGTTGTTCCCAGCGAGCGTTATCGCTTCTGAGGATTGGGCTGCAATCTCAGAGAAGTGTCGTTATGCACTCGACGTAATTAGCAAGTTGCGTTAATTATAGAGTATTTTAGATTAAGTTAACCATGGTAGCTGCCTCCGCGTTTTGTGGAGGCAGCCTTTTTTATTTATCAAGATGTATAATCTCTGTCGGGCGCGAGTGGTCTACCGAGCGGTCGAAGCAGATGATAGCTTGACGACATTGCCCTTGCCATAGGTAGTAGTGGACATTTGCCATGCGCTCGATCCCCAAAGGGAGCTCCTTGGCCTTGGTGACCGCACCTGCCTCTTGGGTTTTGAGCGATAGGCCATTATTGATCCACGCGATGGATATATCGTCTAGGTGGACACCCCCCATCTCGCGACGGCAAAAATCGAAGAGGAGGGATCCGCACTTAGCCAAACTTATGGGCTTCTCGAGGATCTCGGTTGGGGCTATATAGTCGAGGAAGCGCTCCAAGAAATCGGGATTCTCGTCTATGAGTTTGCGCATCACCTCCTGCCACGCCTTTGCATTGTAGAACTTATCTATGAGCTTGGAGAGAACACGTACGCGATTGAGCTCTATGACCGAAATATCTGGGGTCGAGAGAACCTCGTATGGTGGGTGAGGGTTGAATTTTATACCATACTCATGGGCGTTGAGCCTCATTTTCGTGCCGGGCAAAAGTTTCAGGAGCTCGAGCTGGATCTCTGCGGCACGAAGATTAGCGAGCACCCTTATGTCACTAAATATCTGTTGGAGGGTGTAGTGGGGTAGCCCTGCTATGAGGTCGGTGTGGGTCTCGAAGTTCTCCATCTCGCAAAGACGTTTCAGCCCCTTGAGGGCAGCTTGGTTGCCCCCAATCCTCTCGCACGCCTCAATCACACGATCGTCGAGGCTCTGCATCCCAGCTTCGAGGTGCAATAAACCCTTGGGCATGGATGCCAAAAGGTCAAGAAGTTCGTCGGTGAGTAGCGCTGGGTGAATCTCGAGGTGGAAATTCATATCGGGATATTGGGCGAAAAGGCTCAACATCTCTCTCGCTCGTTTGGGCGAGTAGTTGAACGTGCGATCCAAGACCCTAATATCTTTTATTCCGCGGCTGCGGACACTCTCTATTCGCTGCTCTATTTCCTCCAAAGATCTATTGCGGATTGGTTTGTCGCCGCCACTCACGCAAAAGGCGCAGTTGTTGAAACATCCGCGCGAACTCTCCAACTGCACAAAGGGGGATGTGTGGCAGAAAAACTCGCTCGTTTCGGGTAAGGGGAGCGATGCAAAGTCAGCTACACGCGCTGTTCCATTGTCCACATAGTGCCCCTCACTATTGATATAACAGATCCCGACAATCGAGCTAAGAGGGCTGCCGCAGACAAATTTGTTGAACTCAACCTCTCCCTCGCCCCTAAAAACATAGGAGACAAAATCGTTACGTCGCAGGAATTGTTCATTGTCGCCATTGAATTCGGGTCCGCCCATAACGATGGTGGTGTGGGGCAATAACATCTTTAAGCGCTCGCAGATACCCACCACCACATCGTGGTTGAACAGCCACAATGTAGCCGCCACAATGTCGGGCTTGGCCTCATATAGCTCACACGTAAGAGTGTAGGGGTCGCTGTTGATTGTCCCCGAGACTTTGCTCCACACGTAATTGTCCCCACATCGGCATGCGTCGATCGCAGGAAGGGCCAACGAAGAGTGCGAATAGGAGGCATTTATATCTAGCCAAACGAGTTTTTTTGTTGTGTCCATAGGGTGTAAAGGTAGTAATTTTTACTATCTTTGCCCGAAAAATATAACAAATATTATGGAGAAATTATCTTTTAAACCCTCGGGTGTATGTTGCCGAATGATTGATATAGAGGTCGAGAATGGCGTTATCGTGGATGTTAAATTCACGGGAGGATGCGATGGTAACCTACAGGGTATATCGCGTTTGGTGGTAGGTCAAAAGTGTGCCGATGTAGCTAAACTTCTGCGCGGTGTGGATTGCCGAGGACGCGGAACATCGTGCCCCGACCAGTTGGCAATAGCTCTCGAAAAATGATGAATGATGAATAATGAATGGTGAATGGTAAATTAATTGATTTAATAATCCTCTTCATCATTCACCATTCATCATTCACCATTCACCATTCATCATTGACCATTCATGTCGTCTCGGCCCTGAGAGATTGAGTTTTTGATGTCGGCCAAGTCTACTAACTTGTTGACTATAGCGTATATAGTAAGACCTGCTGGACTGTGGATTTGTAGCTTGCTCGCAATATTTCGTCGGTGAGCAATTACCGTGTGTGTCGATAGGCACAGTGCGTCGGCAATCTGTTTGTTGGTCATTCCCTTAACCACCGACACGATAATCTCCTTCTCGCGTTGGCTCAGATCTTTCTTCGTCTGGTCGGCATCGTCGCGACGCGTCACGGCAGAGATCTTCTCGACGACGGTATCGGCACTATCATATATAGACAACACCTCGTCGTAGTTCTGCAACATCCCCTGCTCGGTGAAGGCGCTCTGTAGAGCCACGATCTTTAGATTGTCGTTGCCCAAATCGCCCCTAAGTTGTGCCGCAGAGAAGATACCCAACTGCGCAGGGTTCACAACCAAGATATCGGGTGTTTGTCGGTAGCTTCCCGACGTAAATACAGAGACATCGCTTAGCTCCGCAATATCGGCATTTAGGTTCTCGGCACGTTGAAGGATGGTCACCACCCCACAGCGAATTATCGCAGAGGATTCAGCTATAACAATATGTATTCGCTTCGACATATCGGCTACTTATTAATTGTTTCAAACTCCTTCATTGCTGGGACCAATAGATAATCTTCGATGCTATTGTGCGACGCAAGGTCTCTCTCGCACGAGAAGATGTCGTAGAGGGTATTGTTCAACTCATTGGTTGTTTTGGCAGGGTAGTACTTAATCATTATGCTCTTCAACTCCGAAAGTTTAGCCTCCACTTTGTCGTGGTGCTTGCTGTATACATCAATGCTATATTTATCTACATCTTCGCCATTGACCATTGAATTGATATACGGGAAAAGTGTATTCTCCTCATACATCATATGTTTGTGCACCTCGGCAACATATTCGTTGTAGTAGTTCAATATCACCACCGACACATCATCATTTTTGTCTAGTGACTCCACCAATTCGCGGCGGATAAGAGGCAAACGATACTCAAGGAAGTAGCTATGCGAGTTGTGGAGATACTTGATAAGTGAGGAGAGCGAGATTTTTGAGTAATCTATCTTCAGCTGTTTCTTATCCTCCGAGATCAGGAGGTTGACCACCGCGAGGAAGGTATAGAGATCGACATTGTTTTTCCTACACACCTCCTCGATTGTATCCTCTCCAAATCCAAGGTCAATACCAAATCGGCTCATGACCAAAAGCATTGGATAGTTATCACAAATTAGGTCGCTCATTGTGTCGCGCGACATATATTTTCCCACTTTATACATTATCATAATTTCACTCTTTTAATAGGTTTGTGTACACAAAGTTAATAAACTTTTGCGAGAGATCTAACCTATTGTACCCTTAAAAACTTAAAATAGTTATATCTGTCACAAAGGTACAAAATTATACTACATCCAACAACTACAATAAATAGGTAAAAACAGAGATCCTCAATAGCTACAAATAGTTAACCAAACCAACGAACCGAACGCAAGGTAAGCAAATTGTATAAAATTGGGATATTGGTAGTAAATTTTCTTTACTTTAGACTTATATTCCTGCTATTATTTTATTACCTTTGTGGGTAATAAAATATATAACAATGGTTATCTTTAAACGTATTCTAGCGATTTTAGCGATACTTATCGCCCTTGTGATGTTGCTATGGGGAGCTGTCGTTGGCATTATCGCCACTCCCGAAATCATTACCCCTCGAATCGTGGATGTGCTGCAACAGCACACCAAAAGCGAGGTCTCGATCAAAAGTGTCGACCTCTCGCTATTCACTCGCTTCCCCAATATCACACTAAGGATCGATTCTCTTAGAATCGCTCAGACCAAAGATAGCATTAGCGATCTGATCTTCGCTAGGCAGTGTCGTATATCAATTGACCCCATCGCGCTGTTGTCCAAAAAGGTCAAGATCAACCGCTTCTCGCTCCAGCATGCGAGCCTTTATCTCTATGTCGACTCTTTGAATGGACCACTAAAGACCTTTATCCTTCCCGAAGAGGATCCCGAGGAGGTTGATACACTAACCAGTTCGATGGATATGAGCGAATATAGCCTATCTATCAAGCGCCTAAAGATCGACTCTACGCAGATCGTGATAGACGACCGCACCAAGGAGTTCTATACACGCGTAGAGAATCTGGGTGTAGACATGTCATTGAATGCCTCTAATCGTACGGGAGATCTGGATGTCAAAACAGGATTTAGTAACCTCATAGTGTGGCACAAGGGTGACGTTTTGGTGAAGAGAACATCGCTGGATCTGCGCTCAAAAATGGAGTATGACAGAGACTCAATGTTAATTACTTTCGACAAAGCGCGCGTCAAACTCAATGGCATAGATTTCAAAACGCGCGGAATGTTGCGTCGCGACACCCTCAATAATGGCGTAGAGGTCGACATCCGCGGCTCGCTCAACACCCCATCGCTGACGGAGTTTTTGGCGCTCGTCCCCTCGTCGGTCATAGACTCCAAGGATGAGATCACAACTCAGGGAAGCGTCGCTTTTGATGTCGAGGTCAAGGGCTTATACTCGGATGAATCGCTCCCCACGGCCGAGATAGCGCTCAAAGTCAGCGATGCCAAAGCTAAGTATGCCTCGCGCAAACTGGCCCTCGAAAATGTAAATTGCGATGCCTTTATATTTGTGGACCTCAATACGCCCAAAAAATCATATGCCGATATCAAATCTATGCAGGTCAACACCTCGGATATAATAAAACTCGATCTCAGTGGTAAGGTCTCCAACATAATCGAAAACCCAGCAGTCGATATGTCGGTGAAATCAAATATAAACCTCACTCGTTTCACGGAGGTCTTCCCTCTCAATGGAGGTATAGTGTGCAAGGGAATGACCATTGGAGATATCAAAACCCAATTCTCGCTCTTAGACATCGAAAGTAGTAACTACTCGAACATGTATATAGAGGGTGAGACAACCTTCACAAATCTAGAGATCTCGATCGACCCAAGCAAATTTGAGCAGGATACCTCTTCGCTGATGTACCTCTATATGCAGGCGGAGAATGGCAAGATGATCTTTGGCGACAACACAGCGGCCAAAGAGGGTAGTCGTACACTTCGTGCGGTGATGAATTTTCAGGATCTAGGTTATAAGTCGAAGGATGGCGAGAGCCTAACAATCAAAGATATAGAGCTTAAGGCAGGTGCCAATTTCGACCGCACAACCTCCGAGGTGAATGGCTTCGGTGTGCGTGGTATAGCGCAAAATATGGTGGTGGGCATCGACAGCTTGTTTAGCTCGACGCTCGAAACCTCCGATGTGACGCTCGTAATCAAACCCCAAAAAGAGGGGCGTAACGCCTCGATCAATAGCGCAATCATAAGCCACCAGATCACCGTGAATGAGCCAAACTACAACTCCGAAATGGAGCTCTCGACGGTGAATATGAATGTTGTGCTCGAGAAAAATGAAGATGCAGAGGCCAAAAATAGATGGAGCATGGATGGAGAGGTTGCCTTCTCGGATCTCGACCTCTACACCGACCTCTTCCCTCTCAAAATCTCTGTGCCCGAGACAAATGTATCGGTGGGAAGCCAAACGATCAATCTCAATAATGCGAAGTTGAAGGTCGGCAGTAGCGAGTTTGTAGCTACGGGGTATATCCAAAACCTTATCCGCAAGCTCTTTGTCGAGCCACGCCTCTCGATAGGTGGAGAGTTGGCCATCAAAGCTACATATGTCGACTTTACGGAGCTGATGGAAGCGTCGAACAAGAGCGTGTTGCTGCTGGAGGAGTTGGAGAGCGAAACGACTGATAGCCTAACTGTTTCAGTTGCTCAGCTGCCCCAAGAGGCAGACTCTTTGTCAATAGGGGGCGGTGTGGCTGATTCTCTCGCCCAAGCCCAAATGGCCTTCTTGGTCCCTCGTGGACTCTCATTTGTCTTTAATCTCAATATCGACAAAGCGCAATTCGAAAAGGCAACAATAGAAAAGATCAATGGCCGAGCGACTATCGACAAAGGTAAGCTAACCCTCGACAAACTCCGCCTTAATGCAATCGGAGCAACCGCAACTGGCTCGATCATATATAGCAATATAGATCGACAAAACACCAATATAATGGCAAATATGTCGCTCGTGGGTGTTGACATAAACCGTATAGATGAACTTATGCCTTCGCTCATAACAATGTTTCCGATGTTTGAGGAGTTGGAGGGATCCGTTGATTTAGATATAAAGATCAATACAAACCTCGACATCAACTCCGAGCCCGATATCTCGACCCTGTGCAGCGCTATGAGGCTCAAGGGTAAAGATCTTGTTTTGATGGATAGTGAGACTTTTGCCGATCTGTCCAAAACATTGATGTTCAAAAATAAGGACCGAAATTTAATCGACTCACTCGAGATGTATGCACTTGTCGACAAAGCGCGAATCGACGTGCTCCCATTCCAAATGTCCATTGATCGTTACACTGCAATCATCGGTGGCACTCAAGATATTGACCCCGAGACATTTGACGTTGACTATAGCTACAATATCTCGATCATCAAATCACCTCTCCCCTTCAAAGCAGGTCTCGATGTGACAGGAAATCTTGATGATTACAAATATAAAGTTACTTCGGCTAAGCTCAAAAAGACCGATTTCGATGAGCAGCGTGGATACTACGAGGAGTATCGTAATAGTATCGAGGAGTCGTCGGCTGAGCTGCAAAAGGAGATCGAGGCTAAACGTCAAGCTGCTAGAGCTGAGCGTGAAGCACGTCGACTAGCCCAAGAGCAGGAGGCTATTGCCGAGGAGCAACTCGAATCCGAAGAGTCTGACCAAAATGATCTAGATGGTAGCGAGGATGAGGATGATGGCACCGAAGAAAGTTCGGAAGATGTCGAAACCTTAGAAAACGTTGAAACCTCAGAGGATGAAGATATCGCGGAGGAGAACACCTCCGAAGAGGAGTGGGGGGGGTGAGATAATCGAAACCGCCGAGGAAGTCGTACAAGTTTTATAATAGGCTAGACTTCCTCACGCTCTAAACCGTTATTTTATCGTATCAACTCCAGAGGAATTAAATCGTGATCGAACATAACCAACGATTTATTATCCCACACAAGCTCTTTGGCGACGACATCGCCTAGGGCTATATCTGCTGTCTGCTTATATACCTTCGAGAAGCGATAGTAATTGCTACCAATCTTAAGGACGTGATGATCCTCTTCGATAATTTTATATGTGCAATTTATCCCTTTTTGAGACCATTGCAAGGCAATTCACACTGCGAATTGCCTTGCAATGGTCTCCTCTCTGCAAAAAAAATCTGTCACCTTCCTTTTGATAATCTGCTTTTGACGCGAGATGGCGTATGTCACTGGAGATATGTCACTAAAGTTTTTCCTTGCCATTATACCTCATAAATATTTGGTTACAAAAAAGTCTCGCCAATTTTTGGGCGAGACTTTTTTTGATGAAATTTTACGACGATAGTATCTTTTTACAACTGAGCATTAAGCTACAGCTGAGCTAATCATAAATGTTGCAGCTACAGACAAGATCGCGTACAACTCTGGGAACGCAGCCAAGATAAGGGTCTTAGCCATTGCGTCCTGACCATTACCGATAGCAGCGATACCGTTAGCACAAACCTTGCCTTGGAAAACTGATGAAGCCAAGTTAACCACACCAACCAAGATACCAGCACCCAAAATCGCAGCACCCTGCTCCATTGTCATGCCCTCTTTGATAAGTGGAGAGACCATGAAGTAACATACAAATCCATAGAGACCTTGAGATCCGGGAAGTGCACTAAGCACCATGTAGCTACCGAAAGCGCCTTCGTTCTTTTTCATTGCGCCGACAGCTGATTGTCCACTAATAGATGTACCCATTGCTGATGCAACACCTGCCAAACCGACCATAAGGGCTACACCCAAGTAAGCTAAAATAATTGCTGTTTCCATAATTTTCTAATTTTTAGTATTTTAATTTGTTATTTTTTTAATGGTGTAAATTTGCGAGTTCCCATCTCGAAACCTGCATTTTTGTAGAACTCGACAAATGTCAAACGCATAGGGTGAACAAATGAAGAGATTGTAGACATAAATAGGTTGATTCCGTGTCCGAGTAGAAGGATCACAGTAGCTCCAATGATTTGAAGTATAACAACAAATATCGGTTGCCCCTCAATTCCTTGATCCAGACCCGTCATTCCAACAGCCAAGCTATTGAATACCTGCGCCAACACGCCACCCGACAAACCGATTGCAAAGAGTCGTATGTAACTCAATACATCGCCCAACAGACCTGTGATGTTGTTGTACGTATCCCAAATTCCAGCTCCGAAGTTAGCGAAGATATTTTTGTCGGGAGAGTTGAAGAACAACATCAACACCGCTGCAATACCAGCCACGCCATAGAAAGGTATAGAGTCAAATCCAAAGCCCTCGATGCCCATGCCGCTCAACACAGCCGACAAAACCGCGCTAAAGACCAATAAGAACCAACCGAGTGTTCCGAGAGCATACTTAAATCCAAAGCTACGTGTGGTGACAAGGATATTGATAACCATACCAAAGAGGATCTGCACGAGACCTATATACATCGCCACATTGAAGAAATCTCCTTGGAAGTTTATAAACTTGAAGTTCGCCAATACGGGTAGTGCGCTTATTGTCATTCCGAAGAATGAGTTGGCAAAGAACCCGAAGGTCACCGCCGCCGCACCGCAAATGATCGACAGCCACGATGCTTGACGCATTGACTCTCCACCCTTGAAGTAGAGGCCCAATCCAGCAGCCAAGATCATCGCTCCATAACCTGCGTCGCACAAACAAATGGCGAAGAACATCATGTAGAACGGCGCGAAGAATGGTGTGAGGTCAACCGTTCCATACTTAGGCACGGCATACAAGTTTCCGATCATCTCGAAAGTTGTTGCGAACCAACCATTCTTGAGCTTCACGGGAGTCTCGTCCTCGGGCGTTGGGTCGCGCTTGAAGTAGACCACATTGGGGTACTCCTCCAACAAAGCATCTACTTTGGCTGAGGTCTCGGCCTCGGCCCATCCCTCCATCACCAACAACGTACCCTCGGCAGCTACCTCGGCAGTTGTTTTAACCTTTATCTCCTGCAATTTTTGAGTCAACTCAGCTTTGTGCTCAGTGATCGCCTCCAACGATTTGGCACACTTCGAGAGCTCTGCATCCAAAGATCGAATATTCGAAATCTGAAGTTTGATCTCTTGGCCAACCTCCGCAGAGGTCATTGGGAGCGACTTGATCTCCTGCGCATCGATCTCCACATCTCCATCGGCTATAACCACAAAGTAGACGTAGTTGTCGTCGCGACTAATAACATCAATCGTGTAGCTCTCTTCCCAAGCGGTTTCGTTTATCGAAAATGTCGATGCTGAAGCCACAAAGAACCTCATTGGCACACCTCCAGCCTTTAGATCCTTGATCCCTTGGGCCGAAAATTCACCCCATGGCAACATCTCTACCTCCAACTTCTCGAGCTTCGAGATCTCTGACTCGTAGTGCGTCACGCTCTGCTGTGCCGACGTGTAGGCTGCAAAGGCAGCTGCTCCCGACTCATAAGGCTCAGCATCGGCCGCAAAAGTATCACCGCCAATAAACTCCGAAAGGAAGCTCTCCGCTTTCGAGTGGTTCTCGATCTCTTGGAGCAGGTTCATATCCTCTTCAGAGGGTTCCCATCCCGACGTAGATATATCGACCAAGCCCAACTCTTTGAGACGCGCTACAAAAGTCTCGCACTCCTTTGCGTAGAGAACAAAGTCATATTTAGACATCTTTACTATCATAACATATCGCCCTCCGCAGCTGCTTGTTGTTTAGTTTTTACGATCTTTTGGGCCGACTTCGAGAGATTCTCCTCGTCCTCCATAAATCGTTTGATTTTACGTATAGCATCCTCATACCCGGGTATTTGAACCTTTTCGTAGAGGTTTACTTTTTGAGTAGTTTTTCGGCGTGCATAGTCCAAAAGTTCTTGCTTGTAGGTGTAGATCTCCTTCTCTATTTTGATGCGTGCTAGTTGCTTCAATAAATCAACACCTGCGCTATACCACACAGGCGACGAAAATAGATCGTAGCTCTTCTCCTCGAACTTTATATCCTCCAAAATCGGAGTACGCACTCCCGCAATCTTTAGCGTCGTTAAAACAACATCCGATATGCGTATTAGGTCACAATCAAACTCACCCCACAGCGACACCATATAGTCGTATTGGCTCATCAGTTGATCCAACTCATCACTATAGCTTCGTGCAGAGTCCTTCGCTTTTTTGACTTCCGAGCGCAATGCAGACTCCTTACTTTTGATCGTAGGGAGTGCTTTTTGGCGCATCTTAAGCTGCTTGCCTAAGTCACCCAGCGAGGTCTTGTTATATTGAAATTTGATTGCCATGGCCAACTATGCTTTCCAATATTTATCCACCAACTCCTGCTTAATGGCAACCTCCTCCTTCGAGAAGTAGCTACCAAAGAGTCCCCACGCTGTATCCAACATCTCTTCGATGTCGATGTTAATATCAATAGCGAGGAGCTTCAAAGAGTAGTCGTGGGCAAATTTGAGTGAACGCTCGTCGTAATCCGACAGATCGAAACCATTCTCCAACTTTGTCTTTGAATTGGCAGCGTCGGCAAAGAGACGTACACACGCATTCATAACCTGTGGGTGATCCTCACGTGTTTTTTTACCAATAACCAACTGCTTGAGTCGCGATAGTGAACGGAATGGATCAACAATAACCTTACCCGTGTCGGAGTCGTTACGTAGGAACAACTGACCCTCGGTGATGTAACCCGTGTTATCTGGAATAGCGTGGGTGATATCTCCTCCCGAAAGTGTCGTCACAGCGATAATCGTGATCGAACCTCCATCGGGCAACTGAACAGCCTTCTCGTAAATCTTCGCCAAATCCGAATAGAGTGAACCCGGCATAGAGTCCTTAGATGGGATCTGATCCATACGGTTCGATACGATCGCCAATGCATCGGCATATAGAGTCATGTCGGTCAACAAAACCAACACCTTCTCGCCCTTATCCACCGCGAAGTACTCCGCAGCCGTAAGCGCCATGTCGGGAACCAAAAGGCGCTCCACAGGGGCATCCTCGGTGGTATTGACAAACGACACAATGCGATCCAATGCACCAGCGTTCTCAAAGACGCTCTTGAAGTACAAGAAGTCATCGTTGGTAAGACCCATACCTCCCAAGATGATCTTATCTGCCTTTGCACGCAAAGCCACATTTGCCATTACGGCATTGTATGGCTGATCTGGATCGGCAAAGAATGGGATCTTTTGACCCGTAACGATCGTGTTGTTAAGGTCGATACCCGCGATACCCGTAGCGATAAGCTCCGAGGGTTGGATACGTCTAAATGGATTCACCGTAGGACCTCCAATCTCGCGAGACTCACCCTCGATTGGCTCACCGCCCTCCAAAGGCTCTCCATATGCGTTAAAGAAACGACCTGCCAAATTATCCGACACATTGAGCTTTGGGGGCTCACCGTGGAAAATAACCTCTGAGTTTGTAGCCAAACCCTCCGTTCCAGCAAATACCTGAAGGGTGACACTCTCACCCATTAGCTTTACGACCTGAGCCAACTTTCCACCCACGGTTGCCAACTCATCATTACCCACGCCCGATGCCTTCAATGTCACCGTCGCCTTTGTAATGTTGTCTATTTTTGTGTATACTTTTTGAAATGCACTCTTTGTCATAATCTTACACTCTTTTATTTGATAACCTTCTCATCTACTGCCGCCTCAATCTGGCTACGGTATTGCTCGAATTTGTCACTCTTCCACACCGCATAGTTCATCTGACGGAAGGTATTAATCATTGTCTTGAAGAATAGTGAGCACTCATTAAAGTCCGCAAAGTTGTATGAACTACGACAGATCTCTAGGATCATGTTGTACATAAACTGTTGACGCTCCATTGGTGTGCTTGCATCAATATCGTCAAACGCATCTTGTTGCAAGATCACAAAGTCGATCAACTCCGATTTCCAGAATCTCTCGTGATACTCAACTGGGACACCATCATCTCCCAAGATATTGATCTGGTCGTTAGCCTCTTTACCTCTCTGAACGATTGTCTTTCCCTCCGACACCTTGTCTGCCCACTGTGGCTCAACATGCTCGTCGAGGAATGACTGAACCTCTGGATACTCCAAATACTTCGAGTAAGAGTCGATAGGGTCGATTGCTGGGTAGCGCTTCGAGTCGGCACGTCCTTGCGAAAGGGCGTAGAAACATCTAGCTGCCTTTTTTGTAGACTCCGTAACTGGCTCTTTGAGGTTACCTCCCGCAGGTGATACTGTTCCCAAGAATGTCACAGATCCATCCTCTCCGTTGTTCAACTTCACGAGTCCTGCACGCGAATAGAAGTTAGAGATGATTGCCGACAAATCCATCGGGAAGGCATCCTGTCCGGGAAGCTCCTCCAAACGGTTCGACATCTCACGCAACGCCTGCGCCCAACGAGATGTAGAATCCGCCATAACCAACACCTTGAGTCCCATCGCACGATAGTACTCCGCGATTGTCATACCTGTATATACCGAAGCCTCGCGTGCCGCAACTGGCATGTTCGATGTGTTACAGATAATAATGGTACGCTCCATTAGGTTGTGTCCCGTACGAGGGTCGATCAATTCGGGGAACTCCGCGAAGATCTCCACAACCTCATTTGCACGCTCTCCACAAGCAACGATGATGATTACATCAGCCTCAGCTTGCTTCGAAATAGCGTGCTGCAATACAGTCTTACCTGCACCAAAAGGTCCCGGGATAAATCCTGTTCCTCCCTCGACAATTGGGTTGAATGTATCTATGGCGCGTACACCTGTCTCCATGATATTCGATGGGCGTGGTTTGGCTGTGTAGTTACGCACCGCTTGTTTCACGGGCCACTTCTGAACCATTGTGATTTTGTGATCCACCCCTTCGGAGTCGGTGATAACAGCAATCGTGTCGGTTACAACATATGACCCCTTCTTAGCTATGCTCTTTACTGTATATGTCTCTTTCATAACGAAAGGAACCATGATCTTGTGGATCAACCACTGCTCTTGCACACTACCCAACCATGAAGCTCCCGTAACTTTGTCGCCAACCTCAACAAGAGGAGTAAACTCCCAAGAGGCGGTGAAATCAATAGGGTCAGTTGCCGATCCGCGCTCGATGAAAAGACCCTCCATCTTCTCCAAGTCGTTTTGCAGACCATCGTAGTTGCGCGACAAGATTCCCGGAGCCAACGTAGCCTCCAACATATGTCCCTCAAACTCTACTTTATCGCCGATCTTCAACCCACGAGTTGAGTCAAAAACCTGCACATAGGCCAAATCGCCTACAATTTTGATGACCTCGGCCATCATTTTGATATCACCACAATATACTTGACAGATCTCATTTTGGCCAACAGGACCGTCAGCCTTAACGATCACGATATTGGCAATGATACCATTTACACGTCCCGTAGTTTTCATATATTTTCTATTATTTATTAATCAACTCTTTAGCGCTCAACTCTCCAACCATCGCCTCGAACATCTCGCGACCTCGCTTAGGATCGAGCATCGCCCAGCGAGCTACAATATTGACCTTGACCAAGTAAGACAAAATCGTATTGATATTGAAGTAGTCGAAATTGAGTATCTCCGTTGCTTCATCCCAACGTATAAGATCGATCTTATGCTCCTTCTCGACCAGATTGGGTTCGTCATTAACCGCCGAGATCACACCATCAATATACGACAGTTCGCCTCGAAGTCCAAAATCGGCAGCCGATGATTTGATTAGTTGGTCAACGATTCCCCCCTCACCAACAACAACCTCCTCAACGGGTATTGATTTGGTGCGTGCAACAACCGCTGCCGCTACATTTCGTAGGTTTAGATCCGTTTGGGCCCACTCCCTCAAAAACTTACACGAAGAGGCAGCGCACTCAGCGTAGTAGGCTCCAAATAATTGCTTCTCAAACGAAGAGGCAACATCCGCATCTGCGCGACCATCCGACTCGCCATATGTAGTTAAGACCTGCGCCACTTGTGGTGGCAACATCTCTGCATTTACAAATTGTGCCTCGATCTGCTCGCGTGTGAGATTTCCCAACGGGTTATGTGCCGTGCGTCCCGACTTAAAAGAGACGATATTTTCGCAATCATAATAGGTGTAGAGCAACTTCACAGCCTCGGCATCTTTGGCCGACACCCCCTCTAGCACCTCTTCGATGATCGCTTTGGCATCAAAACCCTTAGCCTCAGCGTCCAAGGAGTACTCCTTGAGACCTGCAACTAAACAGTAATATTGAGACTCAAACATAAGCCCTATGCCTTAAATAACAACTCTGCCACCTTCTCGCGCAAATAACCGCGCATCAAAGCATCAAAATCCTCATCCGAGAACGAGATGTAGTATCCGCCATCTTTGGCTCCCACCTTGAATCCAGACTTCACATCCTTTGAGTATCCAACCTCAACACCTGCCGCCAAAAGCTCCTTGGTGCTCTTCGCAAATGCAGCGTCTAGTTTCTTTTTGTTTGCCTCGGGCAACAACGCCTGCAACTCGATCTTTGACGATGATGCACCATCCCAATTTTTGGCAACTGCAATCAAAATCTCTTTGATAAATGCTGCATCTACAACGGCATCTTTCACACCACAACTGATCGTGCTATTGACAATCATATTGCCTATCTCAGCCTTGATTTTGGCCAATGCTTGCTTTCCAGCCAGCGAGATCTCGGTCATTGAATTTTTGAGTGAATCGGCAGCCTCAGCCTTTGCTTTTTTGATTATCTCTTGAGCTTCGGCCTTTGCCTGAGCCACAATCGCATCAGCATCTGATTTAGCCTTTGACACCAAAGCATCTGCCTCTGTGCGTCCTTTCTCCAAACCCTCGTCATAGAGTTTTTGGGTCAACTGTTGAAGTTTATTTTCCATAAGTATAGTTATAGATTTTATTTAAATTTCTTAACAAACGTGTTTCGCAAATATATGAAATTATTTCAGAATTTACTAAAATTATCACCGTTTTTCGCGAAAAATAACCACTTAAGTAGGGTAAAATAATTATTGGTGTGTTTTTAAGAGTGCTATTGGAGATGAGATTTTTTGCTATTGAATTGAAAATATAGTGGTTCTATACTAAGATTTAATAGTGAAAAATATCGCTCCAAGAGTGCTTTTAAAAATATGGCAATAATTGTTTTACACTACTTATTTATACCATTTGTAAAAAAAAATGGATGCCAAACCAAAATCCGACATCCATTTTAAAAATATTGCAATTATAAATTACATTACCAAATGTTGCTTTCTGAGCAAATCTTGCACCACCTTCACTGGGCTAAATGTAGAGATTGGAGCCTCAACAAATATGGTGTTCCACTTAGCCATCGCACCGTTCCAAAGTCCCGGTAGCTCTTGTGCTCTAAGCTCCCTTCCGCCGCTAGATTTAGACGATATAAAGCCTGTCGATGGATCAACATAATCACCCAAGTCAAAGCGTCCGCCCTTATAATCGCACACTCCACAAACCAAATCCACTGGGTTGAAGTGTGTAGCCTCCTTCATAAGTGACATCTCCTCTGGAGAGATCTGGCTCGACTCGGCGATCTGCAAGCTCTCACTTCCATCCTCGTTGCTCACCCAGAATGGACCTCCTCCGGGCTCACCCTCGTTGCGTACCATTCCGCAAACTCTAATCGGGCGATTCAAGATCACGCGCAAAGTCTCCATGTCGTATGCCTCTGGCAACTTCATAGACAACGATCCCTCGATAAATTCAGCAACTGCTGCCAACTCAGCCGAGCCTGCATCAATAGCCACCAACAAAGCGAAAGCCTCCGCTTGAAGTTTAAGAAGAACGCCTCCTAAAGCCTTTTTATATGTAAGTGTATCTTGACGCAAAGAGTCCAACGTAACATTGTCGATGGTCTTAACGAAGATCAAGTCAGCATCAATCTCGCCGATGTTCTCGATCAATGCACCGTGACCTGCTGGGCGGAACAACAACTTACCCTCGTCGGTGCGGAACAACTCGTTCTCGGGAGTCACCGCTACAGTGTCGGTCTTTGATTTTTGGGTAGAGAACGAGATATCGTACTTCACGCCATATCTCTTCTCATACATAGCCTTTTTCTCTGCGATCACAGCCTCGAAGCCCACCAAGTGCTCGGGCGATACAGTGAAGTGGATACGTACAACGCCATCGCACGCTGCATACAAAGCACCCTCTACCAAGTGCTCCTCAACTGCTTTGCGGCTCTCCTCGCCATATGCGTGGAACGAAACCAACGCCTTTGGTTTTGAACCATACTCAAGACCCTTAGCTACGATCGCGCTCACGATCGCTTTGTCGTCTGCCCCCTCTGGAAGTACAGCTTTGAGCTCGCTCCAAAATGCGAACTTCTCGATGTTTTGCAACAATGTGTCAATTCCCTTTCCACGTTTGTCGTCGTTAACAAACTCGAAAAGCTCTTTGAACATACGTGTAGCTGCTCCCGATGCAGGTACAAACTTCACAACCTCGAGTCCCGCGAGAGATCCTTCGTAGAGCTCGACCATCTGAGCGATCTGCTCTTCGGATAGTTGAGTGATACCGTCGCCACATGTTGCAGCACGCGAAATTTTGAGGTATGGGAAACCCTTTTTGAAGTTTTCCACTTGTAACTCTACCGCTTCGGGGGTGAGTCCATGGTCGCTAATTTGCGCCAAATCTGATTGTGTAAACATAGTTATTGTTAAGTTTAGGTTAAGAATCTGGTTATATTTATCCCAAAAATAATAAAAATATTTGTAACTTTGCAATATGATTAGATTTTTTAACAATATTTCTCTCTCTGAGCGCAATAGTTTTCATGTAGATGTCAAGGCTAAGCGTGTCGTGGAATTCTCTACAGCGGATGATTTGGTAGATATTTTTATCAAAGAGGCCCCCGAGGAGTGGTTGGTTTTGAGCGGAGGAAACAATATTTTGTTTACCAAAGATTACAACGGACTCATTGTCTGCCCAGTCGCAAACAAGATTAAGGTCGAGTCGCGCGGAGGCAAGTGGAGCCGCGTGAGGGTCGACGCAGGTGTCGAGTGGGATGATTTGGTGGAGTGGGCCGTGGAGAAGAACCTCTGGGGCATAGAGAACCTATCTCTTATTCCGGGCAAAGCTGGTGCTGCCCCCGTTCAAAACATAGGCGCTTATGGGGTCGAGGTGAAGGATCTCATCGAGGAGGTCGAGATCTTCGATACGGAGACTCTTAGTTGTTACACACTCATGGGCGAGGATTGCGAATTTGCCTATCGAGATAGTATCTTTAAGCGCGAGCTTAAGGGGCGTGTGATTGTGACCTCTATGCTTATTAAATTATATAGCCGCCCTAACCCTCAGCTCGAATATGCCGATGTGCGTGCGAGAGTCGAGGCCAAAGCCGATGGGGTGACGCTTCGCAACATAAGAGATGTGATCTGCGAGATCAGAACATCTAAACTCCCCGATACAAAGGTTCTGGGCAATGCAGGTAGTTTTTTCAAAAACCCTGTTGTCCCAAAAGAGATCTGCGAGAGGCTTCTTGAGGAGTACCCCTCGATGCCACACTACGATGTTGTGGGCGATGAGACGAAGGTTAAACTCGCCGCAGGGTGGCTCATAGACCAAGCAGGGATGAAGGGTTACCGCCAAGGTAATGTCGGTGTTCACGATGCACAAGCGTTGGTGTTGGTTAATTGGGGCGGTGGCTCGGGTGTTGAAATTTTGGACTTGGCCCAAAAAGTGCAATCAAAGGTTGCCGAGAAATTTGGAGTTGAGATCTCCGCGGAGGTTAATATATTACCTGAATTCAACTTGTAAATGCAACTGAGGAATTGGGAAGTTGCAGAGAATGAGATAAAATATTTTTTCAGAGAGGAAAGAGA
>JBCQUO010000013.1:0-39170 GCA_047173955.1 Rikenellaceae bacterium | reverse complement strand
AGGGTGAGAACTGCGAACTGCCCTACGCGGGCGGCGGCGGAGAGATCTCCGCGGATCCATGAAAAACTGCGTTTTTCTGTCATTCACCATTAATTACAGTTCTAGCGAGCTGTTCGCCCTCCTAGCACTTTTTTTTGCTGCTCAAAAAAAAGATGCTTTTTAGGAGTGGAGGGCGATTTTTAGGAGAGAGGCAAGGGTAAGAACCGCGAACTGCCCTACGCGGGCGGCGGCGGAGAGATCTCCGCGGATCCATGAAAAACTGCGTTTTTCTATAACTTATCAATGCATCATTGTCTAACGGAGGCTGGGATTCACCATTTACCATTATTTTCACTCGGTTGGGTGGGGTGGGGCGAGTGCGGAGACCCCCTCAGAGGGGGTAATATAAAAAGAGTGTCACGAACCGAAAATTTATTTTCAAGGTTCGTGACACTCTTTTTATATTATGCGTTTACCAGAGGTGAACTTCCGCGCTCGCAACAACAACACACCAACCGTTAAGAAACACAAATCACAGCTTGCTGTGCGCCCGCCGGCGTGAGGCAGCCCAGCCTCTGACCAAAGGCTTCAAAACCAAAAGCCCAAGAAACTACTCCGCAGGGATTTGGACGTTATAGATTATATGTTCGAGTCCGCGGATGAAGTTACGTTTGCCTAGTTTGGGTGAGAATACGTAGCAATCAATTGTTATGACTTTATTTGTGCGCACGTCGATTGTTGAGTAGCTGACGTATGGTCCGCCCATGAAGTCGCCCGTCACATCCCAGAAGCCGCGTTGCTCGGCCCACAGGCGCTCGTTGAGTCTAAAGAGTCTATAGTCGGGCTCCACCTCCATGTATGTAGACATATAGGAGCCTTCGGATGGGCCGGGGATTAGGGCTGCGTATTTGTTGCGCGCAGCGAGGAGGGCTTCGCTCGTGAGGGATTTATTTCCATCCGCAGGGTAGCTATAGATCATCATACCTTGGCTCGCGGTGGGGTATTCGTACGACAGCCACACGAAGTCATCGGTATCGTTACGGAGGGTGTAGCCTTGGGGTATGCGCATTGTGATGTCGAACTTCTTTTGGATAAGTTCGTCGAGTGCGCGGACGCTAAATCGCTGTCCATAGGCTATGTCTCTGTCACGTTCGGCCATCTCGAGGGCGCTGAGGACCATATCGCGGTTCTCGTCCAAATATGTGGTCACTGATTGTTGGTCTGGACCTTGGAGTGTCATGATTATTTGGGGTGATGCGTTGACATCGTACTGAACGATTATAGCAGGCTCCGCGAGTGTTGGCTCTATGTTGACAATAAAGATATTGCGATGTTTGACAACCAGTTTGGTGTAACCTTGTTGTGTCACGCGCAGCACGGTGAAGTATGGCTCGCTCTGGCTGAGGTAGGGGATATCGGCCTTAAAGATAGCCTGCAAGGTATCGCCCAGTTCGCCCTCCCATTCGGGTTGGTTACACACGACAATTAGTTCGTATGGGGCACCTTGCGACACAACTGTGATATCTGAGGCTGTGCGCAGTGCATCGCACGAAACAGAAAGGAAAGCCCAAATAGCTATAATTAAAGTTGCAAGGTATTTCATTGAGTATGATAATTTTATAATAATAGTTAACACAAAGGTATAATAATAATTTAAAATTCACTAATTTTGTTGCCATAAATAGAGCAGCTTAATGAAATTAAAACCGCCACGAATAATTCGTCGTCTCTACCCCGATTTGGTGTGGGAGATAGATGACCCTAGTGCCATATTCCTCACCTTCGACGATGGTCCAACCCCCGGCATCACGGAGTGGATACTATCGACGTTGAGCAAGTATAATGCCAAGGCTACATTTTTTGTCTTGGGCAAAAATGTCGAGATGTACCCCGACCTCTACGACTTGATTGTCGAGGCAGGTCACAAGGTGGGCAACCACACCTATTCGCACCAGAAGGGGTGGAGCATGAGTTTGGAACGATATGTCGAGGATGTTGACTTTGCCAACGACACCATCAATAGCGACCTTTTTCGCCCCCCTTATGGTCGTATTACCCCCTCACAGTCGAGGTACTTGGGGCTGCGCTACAAGCTCATTATGTGGAGTATTATTTCGCGCGACTACAACCAACATATCTCGCCTCAGAGGTGCTTTCGCAATGTGGCCAAGGATCTCGACGCAGGGTCCATTGTTGTCTTTCACGACAGCGATAAATCGTTCCGCAATATGCGCTATGCACTACCTTTGGTCCTAAAGCTCGCCGCCGAGATGGGGTTGGAGTGCAAGACTATAGATATTTAGAATCTGTTTAAAATTACGCATCATAATGAAAAACCTAACCAAACTTTTTATACTCCTAATCACCCTAACGATAGTGACCGATGTCGTGGCACAGAAGAGCTTCGACTACGAAAATATAGCCCCCCATCCGCGCCTATTGATGCCCGCAGGGGGCGAAGAGAAGATCCGCGAGCTGATCGCCCAAGATGAATCTATGGCGCGCGTCCACAACGACATCGTGGCCTTTTGCGACAGGCTCCTTGGGATGGCCCCCGTGCGAAGTCGCGCCAACCTAACGGCTAGCAACAATATGCTCGGTATATCGCGCACGGCACAGGAGCGCATCTTCAACCTCGCCTATTGTTACCGCATGACGGGCGACGAGAGATATGCCGCGCGCGCGCTCAAAGAGATGGAGGCGGTGTGCGATTTCGAGACGTGGAACCCACTCCACTTCCTCGATGTGGGCGAGATGGCTATGGCCCTAGCGTTGGGCTATGACTGGCTCTATGACTACCTCACCCCCCAGAGCAAAGCGAAGATCCGCGAGGCGATTTTGATTAAGGCGTTCAAGACCGCGGAGGATACAAATGCGCGATTCTATAGAGACATCAACAACTGGAACTCGGTGTGTAACTGCGGCTTTGCGTATGCTGGGTTGGCCCTTTTGGACGAAGCTCCTCAAGAGTCGATCTTCGTGATCGAGAAGTGTTTGCAGACAAACCCCTTGGCCACAGAGTGCTATGGTCCCGATGGTGGATTCCCCGAAGGGTACAACTATTGGGGCTATGGAGCCACATTCCAACTACTCATATCGGCTGGTTTCGAGAGCGCCTTTGGCACCGACAACGGGATCTCGCAGGCCCAAGGATTTATGGAGTCGGCACGATTCATACAATTCATGACCGCCCCCTCGGGTGACACCTTCTCGTTTAGTGACACCCCACAAGAGGGGCAGTGTCACTTCGCGATGTTCTGGTTCGCCAAAAAGAGCAACGACCCCTCGTTGGTGTGGTTGGAGCGCAAATATATGGAGGCCGAAAAGTGTAAATATGCCGCCAACAGACTCATGCCTGCCCTTCTGATCTTTGCCGCGGATCTCGACTGCGACCTCGCCAAAATAGCAGCTCCCAAGGAGAACCACTGGTTCAATCATGGCGCAACCCCCACCTATATATACCGCGGAGGGTGGGAGAGCACGGAGGATACATACCTAGGCGTTAAGGGTGGATATGCCCAAACATCGCACGCTCATCTCGACTCGGGGTCGTTCGTGTTTGAGAAGAACGGCAAGAGGTGGAGCGGCGACCTCGGAAGTCAAGGTTATGGGATCTTGAGCCACGGCGTAGACCTATGGGGCAAGGGGCAGAACTCTGACCGTTGGAAGATATTCCGCATATCGAGCCAAGCGCATAGCACCATCACAGTGAACAATCGCGCCCCATTTGTCGATCAACATGCCGAGATTATCAAGACATACCAAACCGCCAAAAAGAAGGGGGCGAAAGTGGAGCTGACCCCTCTCTATAGCTATGCCCTCGACAAGGCGCAGCGTACTGTGTGGCTCGACAAAAAAGATAACCTCACGGTGGAGGATGAGATAGAGAATGGAGAGAGCGACTCGGAACTAATGTGG
Source organism: Rikenellaceae bacterium (assembly GCA_047173955.1). Classification (GTDB taxonomy): domain Bacteria; phylum Bacteroidota; class Bacteroidia; order Bacteroidales; family Rikenellaceae; genus Alistipes. The sequence goes on along the minus strand of JBCQUO010000013.1, from coordinate 35,273 downwards.
GTGATGTGCACCCCCTCCCAAGCTAAGATTATCTCCGACACCCAGATCGAACTAAAGCAAGGCGAAGAGAAGATGCTCCTCGAGGTGTGGTCACCAACCCCCATGCAGCTAAAGGTGTGGAGCAACGAGGCCCCCAACGACTACGAAGATAAAAACGAGGGGTCGTGCCGCGTGGGATTCACCACCACAATCGCAGCCAACCAAAAAGCTACATGGAGAGTTACACTACGCGACTCGGAGTAAAACTAACGTTTTGCAATGGTTTGCATACGAAAAAAATTATAGAAGATACGAAAAAACAGCATGAAGAAAATTAACATCTTGATTCTCACAACACTATTAGCCCTATGCTCCACGCCATCCATGGCGCAAATAGCGGTGGGTGTGAGTGGTGGCTACACCTACAACACCCTCGATGCCGAGGTGGGGTATTACTACACAATGGATTATAAGAGCCGAGGTGGTTACTCCGTGTCGCTCCCCGTTGAGTATAGCTTTGCAGGGCAGGGGGTTGAGTGGTTGGCACTAAGGGTTGAGCCCAGCCTCATAACCAAGAACTACACCTACGAAAGGCTCTATGGCACATATATCGTCGACCAACAAAACTATACAAACGCATTTGTTGACCTCCCCATAATGGCCAAATTCGCGATCCAGAGCGGTCGATTCACGGGATATCTAAACGCTGGAGGATACATAGGCTATTGGGCTTCGAGCAGCAGTTTTGGGTACTATTCGACCTTTGAGTATCAGGACTTCACTCACATATACTTTGATGAGCGCATAGAGTTTGACTCACGCAAAGATAACCGCTTCGAGGCAGGATTGGTGTTGGGTCTGGGTGTGGAGTACGAGATCACGCAAAGGGTCGGATGCTTCGTCGAGGCTAAATATATGCACTCGTTGACCGATATGCAGAAGGATTACATGATAAATCAATACCCACGCTACAATAGCACAATATTGGCCCAAGTGGGTGTGATGTATAGGTTTAAGTAGTGTAAAACAATTATTGCCATATTTTTAAAAGCACTCTTGGAGCGATATTTTTCACTATTAAATCTTAGTATAGAACCACTATATTTTCAATTCAATAGCAAAAAATCTCATCTCCAATAGCACTCTTAAAAACACACCAATAATTATTTTACCCTACTTAACTACAAATAAAAAAGCGAGATGAAAAAAAAATATACCCAAATCATATTAGCCCTTACGCTATTACTCTCTGCCGCAGGATGCCGCAAGGAGAGCCCCAACATAATGAATCCAGAGGATGTGACTTACTTTCGCAATGACTACTATCCCAGCGAGATATTTAACCACTTCTGGAACGCAATGAACTCAAGTTACCTATTCTGGGATATAGATCAAACCGATTGGGACGCTATATATACCCAATACGAACCAAAGTTCAAGGAGCTCGACATTATCTACGATACAGAGACAGCGGAAGATAAGGTAGAGATCGACAACTACGAAGATGGTGGGGAGACAACAATCATGGTATACCCCTCAAAGATCCAATCTTTCGAATACTACAAAGAGATGATTGCTAATCTCTCCGACTACCACTATACCTTCGAGCTGAAGGGTGTCGGATATAAATCGCCTGCTAATGACAGGGTTAAGAGCCGAGACTACTATCACGACTACTCCGAGAAAAGCAATGACTTAGAACTTGTGTGGAATGCTACCAATGGCAAGCAAGAGGTGTTTACTCGCCTCAAAAGGGCTAGCTACGAAGGTGCCTATAACTTCTCGATCTACTCGGCAGAGATAGATGGGATCGCACTTCTGTCGTTCTCGAATTTCGCTATCACAGGGATTAAATACCTTAACGAAGTTGATCTTGTCCCCGAGGCATCTAATGCAACGTTGGATGAGGTACTGGAGAACTACTTCGAGATTACCCAATCGGAGAGTTTCAAAGGTGCGATCTTTGACCTCAGAAGCAACACGGGCGGATACTGTTACGATCTGAATTTACTCTTCGACGACTTTATAAATAAGGATGATTATATCACATTTATGAAATCACGCCAGAAGAACGGCCCCGGTCGACTCGACTACTCGCCATATATAGACGTGAGTATAAATGGTCAAAGTAGCTCTCCGACACAAAGTTTCCCTATAGTCTCGCTGATCAATCTCTACTCGGTTAGCATGTCGGAGGTAAGCAGTCTCTTTTTCAAGGAGTTCAACCCTAACTCTATATGGATCGGAGAGCGGTCATTTGGAGGGCAGAGTCTGCTCAATGACGACTCTATTTATGCAGGCGGAATAATTGAAAATGACTACATCTATATCTATACGCCAAGCCTAATGATGAGTGACATCAACGAAGTTTGCCATGAGGGTGTTGGCCTCACTCCCGACATCGAGATACTCTACAACGATGTTATAGATGAGCTCAAGTTAGGCAACGACATCATTATGGATCGTGCTATTGAGTACCTCAATAATATTAACTAGGGAATTTCGAGGAATTAGACAATTCGTCATTGCGGCTCCCGAGCTACAATCTGATAACTGGATTTTTGGATAAAAAATATTATCCAAAAATCCAGTTAATGTTTTTTAAGCCAAGGAGAGGTCTAATTACAAAATATTTTCTATCTTTGTCGTTAGAAACTCCTCGGACATGTTCCGGAGTTTAAAATATTATTTTGCGTTTGCGTAAGATCTTGCGGTCGAAAACTGGTAATTTTTGATATCAACAAGAGACTATGTGCAACGCCTATACTGTATTCCTATGGTATGGGCTTGCTAGTCTGTTGATATAGGTGTACCAGTACCTCGACTGCGGATTTAGTTAAGTCCGTGCCATTCTTTTTGCTTAGGGTTTAATGACAAACAATCAAAACCCAAAGGGAGAGGATGGATATGGTAGGGGGGTAGTATTCCCCAAAAACGGCCAAATTTACACCAAACATAACACAACAGCTATCCCCTAAGCCGCTGAACGCCTCTCCCTATTTTAATCCACTATTGAGCTACACCCACTCCTCCTTCATCACACTACCCTCGGTGCCGATAACAACCACCTTGATGGGTACTTTGCGCGTGGCTCTCTGGGCCGCCACCTTGGCGATCTGGAGCAGTCCGCCACAGCAGGGGACAGACATTATCGCCACCGTGAGGGTGTTGATCTTTGCTGAGTCGATCATCGCAACAATCTTCGTTATGTAGCTCTCCTTGTCGCTGTCGAGTTTGGGGCAGGCGATCACCAACTTGCGCCCCCTGAGCAGCGAGCCATGAAAATCTCCATAGGCAAAGGCGGTGCAGTCGGCCGCCAACAGTAGCTCCGCACCTGCGAAGTGACCAGCCGAGGGGTTGACCAGATGGAGCTGCACGGGGAAGTGTGTGAGCTGCGATTTTACGCCGCTAGTGGGTGCCATAGATGATGGCGATGGAGCGACCGAGAATGTGCGCGAGGCTGTTCCGGGACATCCGCACGCAAGTTTGAACGACTCCTTTTTCGCCTCGATAGAACTCAGATCAACCTCGATATTATGCTCCTTGAGGTAGTCAATCCCCTGCTTAAGATATCCCATCTCGTTGTGATCCTTAAGGTGTTTGAGGTGCGCCAAGATCGTCTCGGCCCCCTTGGCCGCAATTCGCTCCATAACCGCCACCTCGTCATAGGCCTCAGCCTCACGCTGTTCGATAGAGATAGCCCCCACGGGACAATCCCCGATGCAGGCACCCAACCCATCGCAATAGAGCTCGCTCACTATTCGAGCCTTGCCGCCGATCATCTGCAAAGCCCCCTCATGACACCCAGCAACACATTTTCCACAGCCGTTACACAGCGCCTCCTCTATCTTAATAATATCTCGTTTGTTCATCGTTTTTTACTTTTTTGTGTTTGTTGCACAAAGGTACAACTATTAAACCAATTTTGGTCTAATATACGCATAAATAATGGTGAATGGTCACTAGTGTCCCATTAAAATTCATAAACGTTCATTGGGACATTTGAGATTTAGTTAGTTACAGCTGTTTCGTGTCGGTGACGATTTGAATTTATAATCTTCCGCTCGTCATTGCGGGCTTGATCCGCAATCTCATCTATATGAGCTGTGAGCGAGATTGCAGATCAAGTCCGCAATGACGACAGGGTTAAAATAATTTTAATGGGACGCTAGTGGTGAATGATAAATGGTTAATGGCAATGACGGAATAAATGATCAATGATAAATTAAGGGAGTAAAATGAAGTGTAGAGCTATAATGCAAAAGTTAACGCTCAACCATTTACCATTTATCATTCACCATTGACCATTATTTTGCCTCCTCGCTTTGAGGTGTGGGCCGCGACTTTGGATCCCCCAATGGGGGAATAATATAAAAATAGTGTCTCGAACCGAAAGTTTACTTTCTTGGTTCGAGACACTATTTTTATATTAAACGTTCACTGAAGGTGAACTTTAAGTCGCGGCCACAACACAGAAGCGCAAGGATAGACAAATCACAGCTTGCTGTGCGCCCGCCGGCGTGAGGCAGTCCAAGGATCTAACCTCGGAACCAGACCTCAGCTTAAAATTAACCGCGGATAGCAGCTACTCCCGGAAGAGCCTTACCCTCCATGTACTCAAGAAGTGCACCACCTCCTGTAGAGACGTAAGAGACTTGTGAAGCGAGCCCCAACTTGTTGATACAAGCCACTGAGTCACCACCACCGATAAGTGAGTAAGCGCCCTTAGAAGTAGCCTCAGCGATAGCCTCTGCAACAGCTTTGCTACCAGCAGCGAACTTCTCGAACTCGAACACACCTACAGGACCATTCCAAAGGATAGTCTTGCTCTCGAGAACAACCTTTGTGTACTCCTCGATACCCTTAGGACCCAAGTCAAGACCCAACCATCCCTCTGGAACGTCGTTTCCGGGAACAACTTGAGCGTTAGCCTCAGCGTCGAACTTATCTGCAGCCAAAGTATCAGACGAAAGAACTAGCTCTACGCCCTTCTCCTCAGCTTTCTTGATGATATCAAGAGCTACTGGGAACATATCTGGCTCGCAAAGTGAGCTTCCGATTTTACCACCCTTAGCAGCCTCGAAAGTAAATGTCATACCACCACCGATGATGATCTTGTCTACTTTGTCCATCAACTTCTCGATGATTGTGATCTTCGAAGATACCTTTGCACCACCTACGATAGCTGTGAATGGGTGTTGTGGAGCCTCCATAACTGAGTCGATAGCAGCCAACTCGTTCTCCATCACGTAACCAAACATTTTGTCTGTTGGGAAGTACTCAGCGATAAGAGCCGTCGAAGCGTGAGCGCGGTGAGCAGTACCGAAAGCGTCGTTGACGTAGCAATCAGCATAAGAAGCAAGAGTCTTAACGAACTCTTTTTGAGATGCTTTGATAGCTTTCTTAGCCTCTGCTTTCTCCTCATCGGTAGCCTCAGCAGCCAAGCCGCGAGGTTTACCCTCCTCCTCGCCATAGAAGCGAAGGTTCTCCAACAAGATAACCTCTCCGGGCTTAAGATCCTTAGCCATTTGAGCTGCCTTCTCGCCGATGCAATCACCTGCGAAAGTTACAGTTAGACCCAAACGAGCCTCGATAGCTGGGATGATCTGCTCCAAAGTGAACTTCATATCGTTGTTCTTTTTTGGACGACCCATGTGAGACATAAGGATTACAGAACCACCCTTCTCTACAACCTTTTTGATTGTTGGGATAGCTGCGCGGATACGAGTGTCGTCAGATACAACGCCCTCGCTTTTCAAAGGTACATTGAAGTCTACGCGGATAATGGCACGCTTGCCAGAGAAATCATAAGAATCAATTGCGAACATAATTTTATTTGTTTTGATTAAAAATATAATTCAATGTGAATGTCGCAAAGTTAAAAAAATATTGTGAAAAAAGCGACACATGGGGTATTAACATGGTAAAAAAATATTACCTTTGCTAGTATCAGTATAAAATTAGAAAAACTTAATTTGCATAAACATATGAAAGAGACTATTTTGGTAGCTGGCGGAGCTGGTTATATCGGATCACACACCACAGTTGAGCTTGTCGAGGCAGGCTACGATGTTGTTATTGTCGACAACCTATCCAATTCGACGGTCGAGGCGGTCGAGGGTGTACGCAAGATCACGGGTGTGGATGTGCCATTCGCGCAGGTCGACTGTTGCGATTTGGCAGCCTTCGAGGAGGTTTTCAAGAGCTACAATTTCAATTCGGCTATCCACTTCGCAGCATCCAAAGCTGTGGGTGAGTCGGTGCACAAACCTCTTGAGTACTACTCCAACAACTTGGTGTCGTTGATGAACCTGATCGCACTTATGCGTAAGTACGACCGCCCCAACGTTCTTTTCTCGTCGTCGTGCACCGTCTATGGCGAGCCCGACGCGCAGCCTGTCACCGAGCAGACACCTCGCAAACCAGCCTTGTCGCCCTATGGCAACACCAAGACCATGAGCGAGGATATCCTCCGCGACTCGATGAATGTATATGAGGGGATGAAGGGTATCGCCCTCAGATATTTCAACCCCATCGGTGCCCACCCATCAGCTTTGATTGGCGAGCTCCCACAGGGTGTTCCCCAAAACCTACTCCCCTATGTGACCCAAACAGCCGCTGGACTCAGAGAGTGCCTATCGGTCTTTGGTGATGACTACGACACCCCCGATGGATCGTGCATACGCGACTACATTGATGTTGTCGATTTGGCCAAAGCGCACGTTATCGCGGTCAAGAGAATGATCTCGGGAGCATCGAAGGCGGACTACGAGATCTTCAATATCGGAACGGGAAATGGTGTATCAGTCTTGGAGCTTATCAACTGCTTCGAGAGGGTCAACGAGGTGAAGATCCCCTACAAGATCGTTCCACGTCGCGAGGGAGATATCACCGCTATTTGGGCCGACCCATCGCGTGCCAACAACGAACTGGGATGGAAAGCAACGCGCAGCCTCGACCAGACATTGGCCGCAGCTTGGGCTTGGGAGAAGAGAGTGCGTAAGATCGAGTAATTTTTTCGAACATGCAGTTAACGATAACAATTATCGCTATAGTATTAGCCCTACTTTGTGTGGGGCTATACTTATCATATAGCCACCTCAAAGCCGATTATTTGCGTTCACAGAGCACACGAGATGAGCTACAGCGCAGCGTGGAAAACTCTCAGGCGGAGAACATGTCGCTCAAATCAACCATCGAGAGCGATCGTCGATTTGCCGATCAACAACTCAGCGAACTGCGCGAGGAGAGCGCGACACTTCGCGTCAGACTAGAGGCTGCAAACGAGCGGCTAGAGGCCCAAAGGGAGGAGCAGGCCAAACGCGAGGAGCAGGTGAGCGAACAGATCAAACGCATGGAGAGTGAACAATCGAAACGCGAGGAGCAGGTGAGCGAACAGATCAAACGCATGGAGAGTGAACAATCGAAACGCGAGGAGCAGTCGCGCGAACAGATCAAGCGCATGGAGAGTGAGCAATCGAAGCGCGAGGAGCAGGCACGCGAGCAGTTCAAGAACTTAGCCACCGAGATATTCGCGGAGCAGAGCCAGAAGTTCAAGACAACAAACAAGGAGTCACTCGACCTGCTGCTCAAACCCTTCAAAGACAATATCACCGATTTCCGCACACGCGTCGAGACAATCTACTCCACCGAGAACGAGCAGCGCGGAGCCCTCCGCAATGAGCTCAAAAACCTCATGGAGCTGAATCGTCGCATCACAGCCGAGACCACCAACCTCACCAACGCCCTCAAAGGAAACTCCAAAGTACAAGGTGATTGGGGCGAGATGATCCTCGAAACAATCCTCGAGAACTCGAACCTCATAAAGGGGGTGCACTACCAAACGCAGCTCAATATAAAGGATAAGGAGGGGAACAACCTCCGCCCCGATGTGGTGCTCTTCCTCCCCGAAGGCAAACAGATCATCATCGACTCCAAAGTATCGCTCACAGCCTTTGTTAACTACGTGGGGGCCGAGGGCAACGAGGAGCGCGAACGCTACCTAGCCTCACACCTCGTCTCAGTGCGCCAACATGTCACAGAGCTGGGGCGCAAGGAGTATCAAAAACTCCTTAACTCCCCCGATTTCGTGATTATGTTTGTCCCCAACGAACCCGCCTTCTTGGCCGCATTGCAATCCGACACCTCAATCTGGAGCGACGCATACGACAAGCGCGTGATTGTATCGTCGCCCACAAACCTCTTTGCCCTACTCAAATTGGTCGACGACCTCTGGAAACGTAACGCCCAGAGCAAAAATACCGCCGACATAGTCACCTACGGAACAAAGCTCTATGACCAACTCGTGAACTTCACCTCGACCCTCGAAGGGGTGGGCGTGGCGCTCGACACGGCCAAGGATCGCTACGCCGAGGCATACAAGCGTCTCGCCACAGGAAACGACAACATCATCCGCAGCGGTGAACGCCTCCGCAAACTAGGCCTCCCCGTAAAAAAACAACAGAGCCCCAAAGCCCTCGAAGGAAATATCGTGGACTAAACGAGGCCGAGTTAGGTAAAATATGCCTCACGCCTCCGAGGTCAGAGGCTATACTGCCTCACGCCGGCGTGCGCACAGCAAGCTGTGATTTGTGTTTCTTTGCGCTTTTGTGTGGTGGGGCCGCGAGCCGTTTTCGCGCTGAAGCGTGAAATTTAATATAAAATGAGTGTCACGGACCTTGAAAGTAAACTTTCGGTCCATGACACTCATTTCATATTATTCCCCCGTTGGGGGAAATCACCTCGCGGCCCCACCACACAAAGCGAGGGTAAAAATAATGATCATTAACTCCTAACTATTCTTCGATAACGACTCTGAATCCGACGTTATTGGAGGGTTGCCATGGGGTGACTGATTTTCGCGAGTAGGCGGTCGAGAACTTCGAGCGGTCCACCCATGAACCTCCGCGCACAACTTTACCCATAGAGTCATCTGTGTTGTTGCTCTCTTTGTATGGGTATGGCAGGTAATCTGATCGGGTTAGCTCACGCACATTACCCAACATATCGTATAGCCCCCATGCGTTGGCTCCGTAACCTTTAACTGCGACTTGGAAGATCGACCCATCATTGGCGTTCTCGTCTTTGGGTAGGTAGTTGTAGTACCTGAAGTACTCGCTATTTCTATTGCCTCTAAAGGCCATTTTTTCGAGGGTCACATCGGCCATATTTTCATATTTACCGTAGTCGGAACCGATGCTTCCGAACCAGAAATCTGTCGCTGAGCCAGCCCTTGCAGCCCACTCCCATTGCGCCTCGGTGGGTAGTGTTATGTTTAATCCGCTCTTGGCCGAGAGCTCCTCGCAGAACTTCACAGCGTCGTTGTAGCTGACGCGGATAACAGGTTGCTGAGGTTGATTTGCAGGGGCTCCGGGGGTCACATGGTCCTTCCACAGTTCGGCCATATAGCGGCTATCGTGGTCGGGGCGTAGGGCGTTGTACTGCTCGTTGGTCACCTCTATTTCGCCTATCCAAAATGGCTTGTCGATAGAGACTTTAGACTCGGGGGCGCTCTCCTCGTGGGCTGCGTTACATCCCATAACAAATTGACCTGCTGGAATTTTGCGGAATACCATCTTCACACCATCGCCTAAATCGACCTCTTTGGTTGTCGAGCCCAACGCCTCTTGCATCTTCTTGGCTTCGGACGAACTAAATGGCCAACCCTTGGCTTTGGCTGCTTTATATGTTGGAGCTTTGTAGTCGGGCACAACGGCCTCTATTTCATCCTTCGAAGCTAGTAGCTTGGCATAATCGTCAATCTCCTGCTGCCAATTGACATCTAGGTTATTGTACTTGCACGCTAACTCTTGGCGACGTTCGAGTTGATTGTAGCCATTGAGTTCGTTGTGCACAGCATTGCTATGGTATGGAGCGTTGAGGTCTATCCACGCATAAAGAGTTCTCCACTCTTGGTCGGTGAGTGCGACCCCTTTATGGCCACTCTTAAGCATCCTTATTAGCTCGCTGGTCGAGGCGTGATATTCGTATGGTTTCATCACAACAATATCTGCTTCGGGGCCTTGGCGGTTGACATAGGGGTGCAGATTGAGGTAGCTCATAGAGAATGGATTCTCGGAGTTGATAAACGATTTAGACCCCGGAGCTATACCTGTGTCATATATTCCGCCCCTAAAGTCGAGTTTTGAATCTTGGTTGTGACACGCCACGCACGCTCTGTCGAGAATAGGTTGTATCTCCAATTTGTAGGTGAAAGGTCGCGCGCCACCCTCCCACGACACAATTGGCTGCGGGGTCTGCTTTGATGCTAAATTACTCTTGGGTATGGCAATCGTATTTTGATCTTCGTGACATCCCACGCACGACACCACCTCGCCGGGCATGCCAGTGAGCCAACTGCGCATCCACTGCAAAGCCTGCCCCTCGGAGTCGAGCGGTTGCAGAGATATGGGGGTGTTGGCTGGGATGTTGAATATCACCGAACCATCGTCGTTCACATCCACCTCTCCAAGTAGGCGTTTGATGTCCCATCCCGACTGTATACCCTGAGCTACATGGTTCGATGGGGAGCGGATATATACATACTCGTAAGCAAAGACGCGTAGTTTTTTGACCGTGCCATAGGGAACTCCCGGCAACCCTTCGCCCTCGTAAATATCTTGTATATATACCGTAGACTCCTTTGAGGCGAGGTCTACCTTGTCGGGGATTGTGGGCGGTGTCTCACGCTTTTGAACATATATACCATTGATATATCCATCGCCCTCGCCCTCAGCTATAAGGGTCATATTGTCGTAAATATCAACCAGATACAATCCCCACAAAGATTGCTGTGTGAGTTTTGCTGTGACCAAGAAATATTTATCGTTCACGGGACGTGGCTTGATAAATTGTGGCCACACACCATTGACCATACCATCCTTGATGATCGGTTTAATTTCGCGCGTGGAGAATGGAATCTCTTGGACTATACCCTCGAAACGATCACGGCTCTTGGCAGGGTCAAAAATCATGAGTCGTCCCGAACGCGCTACACCGTGGTGCCCCGACGCAATGCCAATAAACGCAGAGCCTTCGCCCGGTAGAGGTTGAATATCGAATGTCGATGTGGGGAAGAATGCACCACTTCCGTACAACGATTTTTGCTCCGTACCATCGGGGTTCATGTGCATCGTTATGCGCGAGAAGTAGTGTGTGAGGTCGGTATACTCCCACCTTACATACATCACCTTTCCGTTGTTTGCCACCACTGGGTTCCAGTTAGCATCTTGATCGAATGTCAAACGTCGCAAAGAGTTGTCGGCAGGGTCGAAGAGGACCATATTGCCCACGGGATCCGTACCGTGCACACATGGCACCGCGTTGTAACCGATATTCGATGTGGCGATATACTTGCCGTTGGGTAGAAAGGTGCCATCCGTAAACTCCAAGTCGGGCTCGTCATTGTTAATCACCTCGCGTAGATTTGATCCATCTATCCCCATCTCGAACACATCCCACAATCCGCGGTCGTTAATCGAAGTGAAGAGGATCTTATCGGCATCCCAATGCAACATAAGGTCCGTCACGGGGACATCCTCTTCGGGTTTGTAGATCCTCGTAAATGTTGGCTTCTCGCCCCTTATATTTGTTATCTGTGCAACTTCAGCATCGAAACCTACCCTTACGGCCGACATCTGATTAGACCAGTTATTGGGCTGCGTGCCCATAAGTGGAGCCATACCCGAACGTGCTTGAGAGCCTAAATTGTAGCGACTCACCACAATACGATCATTGTCCAAGGCTTTGTTGGAGAGTAGAATATCTCGCGCGAGAGAGAGGATCCTCTCGCCTTTGGTTATCTGCGCAGCGTCGCCCCCAAAAAGATTTAACTTTTCGCCCAACAGCGACTCCAACTCATCGACCATAGTTTGATACTTTGCCGTGTCGTAACCCTCGTGCAACTTCATATCATCAAATGCACGCTTCACATTTGAGATATTGATATACTTAAGTCTATTTTCGAGATCCATGATCGACTGAATCTCCGATATAATATCTATATATTGAGCAACCCTCTGCGCAGGGGTACCACCCTCCACCGACTCAATCTTTGCGTTGTAGTAAGATTTATCCTTTAGGGAATTGAGGGCTGTTTGGGCTGCTTCTTTCTCATACTCCCCCTCCTCGCTCGACATCCAACTCTCGGGGTCAACCTTGCCATAGGTCACAAGCGCCAACATCTGTGTGGGGTAGTTGGCCGTTAGCTCCTCGACAACCGAGCGCGGACTCATGTTTTGGACTATAAAGATCACCGACCCGGGCAATTTTGAGCTATCCTCGATCCCAACCTCCGCCTCAAAGCTCTTATACTCACCACCAAGATCTATGATTATCTCCGCCTCGGCATGCATAGCAACTCCATGCTCATAGGTCTTGCCATTCATAATTATATCTCCGCCATCGAAACCAGTGTTGCGCTTAGGGGTGCCATATCGAGTATTTGCGTAGCTATACTTCATATCCGAGAGTCGTACCCTCTCGCCATTGTTCTTCGTGAAATAGCCCTCACCCCAAGCCGATTGGTCGTAGCTCGTTCCATTCTCCGACCCCCACGAATGTAGAGAGACCCTCTGCCAACCAGAGATGTCGACCGAGAGTTTTTCGGGCGCTTGCCCATGTGAGACGAGCTGTGAGCGATATTGTATCCTCGAAGAGTTGAGTGCGGCTCTTGCCTTAGATATATCTTGTGACAAGGTCTGCGCCAAAGCAGCACCCACTATAAATAGAGCGCTGAATAGAGAGATAATAAGTTTTTTCATTTTAGTGGTAGTTTCTCACGTAAAGGTATGAAAAAGCAGCCTAAAAATCAACCACCAAGAAAGTTATTTTTTTTCTGCACTGAGGTTATAGGCTATATGCCTCTAAACGCAGCCTCTAACCACAGTCAAACAACCAAAGGCCTCGAAGTCTAAGGTACGGGATCATGTCCACTTCCGCCCCAAGGGTGGCATCGGCAGATGCGTTTGAGGGTTAGCCACGACCCTTTAAAGAGTCCATATTTGCGAAGGGCTTCGAGTGCGTATTGCGAGCAGGTGGGGGTGAATCGGCACGAGGGGGGTGTGAAGGGGGAGATGCAGTAACGATAGAAGAGCACCAATATGACCAGTGGAAAAATCGTTATTTTCTTAATCACACTGAGCGATCTGCTCCAAAATTTTGCGTACTGCATTGCGTATTGTTTTCTGAGTGTGAACCTCTTTGGTGGAGTATATGAGGGCTATATCGTATGAGTGGAGAACCACGGCCTCGTCCGCGGAGCCGCTAGGTTGTGGCTCTAGGATAATACTTTTTTGGAGCCTATAAGCCTCTTTGACTCTACGTCTTAGGAGGTTTCGTTTATTGGCACGTTTGTGGAACCTTTTGGGCACGGTGAATAGAACCTCGGCCGACGAGAGCTCGTCTGCTTCGCCATACCACACATAACGAAGTGGGTATACAAACCCTCCTTTACCGCTCTCGAAGAGGCGTTTGATCGCGCCTATATTTCTTAGGCGTTCGCTGTGGGTAAGTGTGTTGGGCGAGCTGTGCTGGTTCATCATGTGTGAAAATGTTCAAAAAGAGGAGTGACCTTTTCTATCACTCCTCTCCTTAAGGTTTATATCGTGTGATCCAAATTCGATCACGCTTTAGCTGGTTCCTTTTTTGTTGTTCGGCTTCTCTTCAAGATTTTGTTTTGCTGGCTCTTGATGAACTCCGCTTTTGTGGGATCTTCGGTAAGTTCCACATCTGCTATCTCCTCTCCGGCAGCGACCTTTAGGAGATAGTTATCAATTGCTTTGACCATCGAGGGGGCTTTGGGTGTTGGGGCCATAGCCTTCACTTTGAGTCCTGCATCGAGAGCTGCGCGAAGTGTAGCGTTTCCAAAAACAGCGATTGGGGGGAGTCCCTCAACGCCGAAGTTCTCGCACATAGACTTAACGTCCGAAGGGGAGTACAAAGCCACGAGTCCCATCTCCGAGAGTGAAACACCCTCCATATCCGAAGATATTGTGCGGGCCATAATCACGGGTGAGTAGGTGAGTTTGAGTTGATCCAACATCTCGGGGAGCTCAGGTTTGTGAGGCTCGCTCATTGTGAGCAGGAACTTCTCGTTTTTGTGTTTAACGATTGTCTCCACGAAGTTTTTGAACGTCCCATCGGCAAAAGAGATTTTGCGTTTACGATAGACGATATACTTCTGGAGATAGAGGGCAACAGCTTCGGTTTGGCAGATGTATTTCATCCCCTCAGGGATCGAAATGCGAGCCTCCTCACAGATGTGGAAGAAGCTATCGACTGCGGTGCGCGATGTGAAAATTACTGTTGTATGGTCAAGAATCTCGACTCTCTGAACGCGAAATTCTTTGAGCGATACGCCAACTACTCGGATCAATGGTTTGTATTCGATCTCAATTTGGTGCGTCTGTGCAACCTCGAAAAATGGTGATTTCTCAATGATTGCTGGCTTGGGCTGCGAAACTAAAATTTTACGGATATTTACCACTTGGAAATTGTTACCTAAATTACTCTAACTACTTAACTTTTACGTGTGAAAATACTTGCTTACAATAACATTTGGCGGGTCGCCATGGCCCACAAAAAGGTCAAAGGGAGCAGTTCCACGCCGCAAAGGTACAAAATCCAATGCAAAATAGAAATATTTTGTCGAATAAAGAGTAAAAAACTCTGTCGTATATATATCAACAAAAAGACAACTACCACAGCACTAGTGAGTTGTAGAATCCATACACCCTCCTCATAATTTGTTAATCCGCTGATGATACAGAGGGGTGAGATGAATAAAATCGCCATTATGGAGAGTTGCTTGCGCATTGTGAGTATCTTCTCGACAAACTCGTTTTGGAGGGTCAGGTAGCCCGAGAGTCTCAACACTCCCCACCCATACAAAAAGGTCATAACTACAATAACTCCCCCCATCGCGATCCACTCTTTGCCGCTAAAAACAGCTTGCGAATCCCACAACTGAGCCGCTCCACGCACAGCCGCCATCAGAAGCAGGGCGATCCACAGCGACCATGTAACGATCGTCTGTCCCAAGCGTTGATGTCCGAGCCAACCCCTCGAGTTATCCTCATCCTTGCGGTGTCGGTTATTTATCTGCGACCATTTGATTACCCCTCCGCGGACAATGTGTGGCAGCCACAACAGATAGAGCAGCGCAAAGGCAACGGCCAAAATTATATAGATCTGATTGGTAACCAAGCTCTCGACCCCAGCCATCGCCTCACCCACGCGCGGAGCCACCGAATCGCAGAGCGTAGACCCCTCACCGAAAATATGGATCCTACCCTCCAGCCTCGCTTGGGCTATGCTGTCAGCAACGTGTACCCTATGCAAGCTGTCGGCAACGTGTACCCTATGCAGGCTATCGGCAATAGCCATCTGTAGACTGTCCGCCGCGGAAGCTATATTCATCTGCGTGTATGGCATACCTCTTACTCGAAATCTCTTTTTAGTGAAACTCTAATTGTTGTCCCCTGTCCTATCACCGAATCTATAACAGCGATCTTGCCGTGGTGGTACTCCTCGACAACTCTCCTCGACAGCGACAGACCCAACCCCCAACCTCGGGTCTTGGTGGTGAATCCCGGCTCAAAGATCTTGTTCCAGTTACCTTTGGCAATTCCCTTGCCCGAATCCTTAACGTCAATATGTACGTGGCTATCGGTGGTCGAGATCATAACGCTCAAACTGCCCTGACCTTGGAGTGCATCCAACGAGTTCTTGAGCAGGTTTTCGACGACCCACTCAAAGAGCGCGCTGTTGAGCATCGCTGGCACGGGGGCCATCGCAAAACCGTTGTAATCGAGGGTTACATTGCGCGGTATGCGCGAACGGAAGTACATCACACTTTCGCCCACAACCTCGTTGACATTGGCGCGCGAGAGTTGTGTATCGGAGCCGATCTTCGAGAACCGATCCACAATCTTGAGCAGGTGGGTGAGGTCCTTGTTCATCTCCTCGACCACCTCGGGATCTATGGGCTGGGTCTTAAGGTATTCGATCCACCCCAACAGCGACGAGGTGGGTGTCCCCAGCTGGTGGGCGGTCTCCTTGGCCAGCCCCACCCAGACCCTATTTTGTTCGCCCTGCTTGGTGCTCGTGAAGGCGATATAGCAGAGCAATATATATATAACTATGGCTATGAGCTGTATGTAGGGGTAGAAGTACAACCTCTTGAGAAGGGTCGACTGCCCATAAAAAAGTATGCGCTTATTGTCGTTCCACATAAACCTAACCACAATCGGTTGATTCTCCTCCGCCAACTTCTCTATCTCTGTGCGCAGCAGATCGGGGTGGTTGATTATCCGCTCGGGGATCAAGTGCGACTCAATGACGTTGAGGTCATTGTCGGTCAGGATAAAGGGGATATTTTGGTTGCTATTGACAATATCAGCGATGAAAGGGTCCCTGCGTCCCAAAGCATCTTGGTTGAGTCGCTCCATAGCGTGTGCCCAAACCTCCACGTCGTGTTGCTCCTTGCTGCGCAGCGAGTGGGCCATGTTGTTGGTAAAGAGCAACGACGCTATACCCAACACCAAACCCACCGTAATCACTATTCGGTTGCGTAGGGTGAGGGTCAATATTTTGCGGAAGTCAATCATCGTGGCTATTGCTTTAGGGGGGGGCAATGGGAGGGGCTATCCTCTTCTCGCCCCAAATTACTCTTTTTTCTCTTTTGTTCTCTCTTCGTGAGCTTCGAGGCTACGTTGCCACTCGTCGGGTGTGGTCAAAATCTCGATGGCTTTGTTCACCTCCGTGTCGTCGGTGAGTGAATGTTCGATCACCGCGTCGTAGAAGCCGTAGCGCACGATTATGTCGTGGTTGATATATTTGGTTATCTCTGTGCGATAGGTCTCCAAGTTGGTCAACTTATCATCTTTGAGCGCCTCCTCGATGAGTGCTAACTGCTCCTCGCTATCGTTGTAACGCTCCTCCTTGGCCACCTTTTTGATCTCTTCGAGCAGGGTGCGTGTGCGCGATTTGTAGGGTATATCCTTCGCCTCCACAAACTTCACAAACTCGCTATACTCCGCGTCGCTAATCGAGAAACTCTTGGTGTCGATCTGCGCCTCTTTGTTGCGGATGTAGTATTCATCTCCAAATTCATCTATGATTCCCATGCCATACAACATCGCGGCAAAGCGGCTCACATACTCGGGTTCGGTCTCCACATCGGGAGCTACACCTCCGCCGTCGAACACCTTGCGTCCCGAGCGGGTCATAAACTCACGTTTGAGCGAGTCGGCGGTCTTGGTGCTCGACGATGAGTTGGCCCCCTGCTGCGAGTAATCAATAGCCTGTATACATCTGCCCGAGGGGATGTAGTAGCGTGCTGTTGTGAGCTTAAGGTATGAATTGTAACCCACATGTATGGTACTCTGGACCAACCCCTTGCCAAAACTCCTCTGGCCAACCAACACCGCGCGGTCCAAATCTTGGAGCGCTCCAGCGACAATCTCCGAAGCCGAAGCCGATGTCTCGTCTATGAGCACCACGAGTGGCAGATCCTCGAACATCGGGCTGCGAGTGGTTTTGTAGGTCGTAGAATCTGCGCGACCTTTGATTGTGACCACCTCGGTCCCCTTGGGGACAAAGAGCGACAATATATCAACTGCCTCTTGCAATATACCTCCGCCATTGCCTCTGTAGTCCAACACCACCCCCTTTAGTCCTTGGTTCTTCATGTTGGTCAATACCTTCGACATATCGTCGTAGCACCCCTCGGTAAAGTCCGCATGGCGGATATATCCGATCATATCGCTCGGTTGGCCCACAAATCCCGAATAGCTGATCGAGGGGATTTGGATCCTCTCGCGTGTGATGGTGATCTTGCGCGTGGTAGTGGTATCTTCGATCGGGCAGACCACAACTTTTAGTTTGGTCCCGGGGGTACCCTTCAAGTTCTCACTCGCCTCGGCGGTGGTCATCCCCACAGCATCCTTGCCATCTATGGTGATAAATCGATCTCCGATCTTGAGCCCAGCTTTGGCCGCAGGTGAGTTTTTGTAGGGCTGTGCCACAACCACATACTTACCCTTTTGGCGGATCACAGACCCGATACCCCCATACTTGCCCGTTGTCATAACCCTGAATTCATCCATATCCTCTTCGGCGAGGTATGTCGAGTAGGGGTCCAGCATACGAGTCATGCCATAAGCAGCATCGCGGAGCAGATCTTTGGCCTCCACTTCGTCCACATAGTTTTGGGAGAGTTCGCGCATGAGTTTAATCGTCGTCTCGGTGCTCTTCATGAGTCCGAAGTCGTCGTTCTCCGCGGCCTGAGCCGTAAATAGCGACACAGCTACTGCCGCTATAAATATCCAAATCCTATGCTTTTTCATCTGCGTAAATTGTTTAATGTTGGCCTTTACTCTTCGCCTCTCTCTGCGAACGATATGCTTCCCTCGAGGCGATAGATAATGTATGGCACAGCGCGGCGAATACCCTCCAAAACAAGTTTGTCGCCCACCTGCGACACTGTGATCTTATCCTCGTATAGAAACGTAATTTTCTTGATAAAATTGTCGCACCCAAAGACCATCTCTCCGCTCTGCTCGCTCACCAACTTAAATGAGTTGGCCGCAAAGGCTGCCATTATCTGCTCTCTGTGTTTCTGCATATCTCCCGACACCTCTTGGCGCATAAATCCAAAAACAGGGTAGGAGAACGACAGCGCCAAAATTGCAACGATCATCACAATTCCGCGGCTCGACGACACCAATGCCATAAATGTCTCTTCGGGAGTGAGTACCATCAGCCCAGTGAATGACATTCCATACACCATTGCGAAGTAGGTGATACAAAGTAGTGCGAAGTACTTAAATGCTCTTTTGAAATAACTCATAATATTTATTTAATTTTTTAATTTTCTTTTTACTTATCTTTTCAAACTCAAGCCGTCATCCTGAACCCAAATCGTCATCCTGAACTTGATTCAGGATCCCTAACGAAATGTTGCTCTTCTGCGGCATAGATTGCGGATCGGAGTCCGCAATGACAAGATTACAGCGAGATTGCGGATCGGAGTCCGCAATGACGTATAGGGTAATCTACTGCGCCTCTAATTTTTATTCAACTCGTTTGCCACCCTCTCCATCAGCCATGTGGGGGTCGATGTGGCTCCGCAGATACCCACCGACTCTACACCCTCCAACCATCGAGGGTCAATCTCGCCCTCGTCCTCGATCATATGTGAGTTGGCGTTGGCATCTCTACACAACTCAAAGAGCACCTTGCCATTGCTCGACTTGCGGCCACTCACAAATAGCAGAAGGTCGTACTCTTGGGCAAACTCCATAAGGTGCGTCTCGCGCGAAGATACCCTTCGGCATATTGTGTCGCATACGGTCAGTTGGTCGCTCTGCTCCTGCATGATCTGCGCCAACCTCTCAAAGAGCGCTATGCTCTGTGTGGTCTGCGACAGAAAATATATAGGACGGCTAAAATCAACTAGCTCCATATCCTCCTCTCTCTCAATAATTACCACCTGATCGCCCACCTGTCCTGTGAGCCCTATTACCTCCGCATGGCCACGTTTACCCAGCAACACAACCTGCCCTCCGATCTGCTCCATCTGCTCATATGCGCGCTTAACCCTCTGTTGAAGTTTAGCGACAACGGGACATGTGGCATCTGTGACGGGGATCCCTAGCTCTTGAGCTTTGGCATATGTCGAAGGGGGCTCGCCATGGGCACGGATCAACACCCTCGCCCCTTTGGCCTCCTCCATCTGCGCTGTGGTGAGGGTCTTGAGCCCCAACGACTCGAGGCGTTGCACCTCGATACGGTTGTGCACAATATCGCCCAGCGAATAGACTGTGCCATAATCCAGAAGCGCCTGCTCCGCCTGCTCTATAGCTCGCACCACGCCAAAACAAAATCCCGACTGAGGGTCTATATCTACACGCATAGCTCCTATTTTTTTGATGTTCGTTGTTCGAAAATATCCATAAACCACTCCATCTGCTCCTCGACGCTCATATGGCTATTGTCCAACACAATAGCGTCGTGTGCTTGACGCAGAGGCGACACTTCGCGCGAGATGTCTGCATTGTCGCGCGAGATGATATTCTCCTCGATCTCCTCGAACGAAACAGCATCTCCTTTGGCCGAAAGTTCGTCGAAGCGACGTTGGGCGCGGATCTTGGGGTCGGCTGTCATATATAGTTTGATCTGGGCCGTGGGGAAGACCACTGTGCCAATGTCGCGTCCATCCATCACGATGCCTCCGCTCTCGCCCATTGATTGTTGCAGCGACACGAGCTTCTCGCGTACCTCCGCGATAGAGCTTATGCGGCTCACCGTTTGGCTCACCTCGATCGTGCGGATCTGATCCTCGACCAACTCCTCACCGATATAAATATCGCTCGCCCCACGCGTGGGGTTATACCTAAAACCAATCTCTATCTGGGGCAAAATAGAGATCACCCCCTCGCGGTCGATAGCCTCGTCGCCCACATATCCGCCCCTAATGGCAGCCAATGCCACGGCACGATACATCGCCCCCGTGTCGATAAACACATAGCCCAAACGAGCCGCTATTGATTTGGCAAAGGTGCTCTTGCCGCACGACGAGAAGCCATCTATGGCGATTATTATTGGTTTCAAATTATTAGATTGTTCCATTGTTTGGTATTAGGTTTAAAAATGTGGAGAGTATGGTATATACCCCCAGCAGTCCGATTATAAGCCCTGCTACATGGTTGATCGTCAACATATGTCGGGGTCTAAATTTGGAGCGAAAAAGATTGATTACGAATGAAAGAAGTGTCCACCATCCCACAGCTCCTGCAAAAAATCCCGAGGTGACGATCACTCCGCTCATCATGTTCGATGTGTCGGAAGCCTCGCCAGTCGATATTTTGAACACCGCAAAGAAGGCGAGGATGTAGGGTATCACCATAAGG
Organism: Rikenellaceae bacterium; assembly: GCA_047173955.1. Classification (GTDB taxonomy): domain Bacteria; phylum Bacteroidota; class Bacteroidia; order Bacteroidales; family Rikenellaceae; genus Alistipes. The sequence goes on along the minus strand of JBCQUO010000013.1, from coordinate 14,382 downwards.
AAGTTGGCTAGCGTGATTCCGAAGATTGAGACGAAATCCTGCCACGAGGAGCTCTTCCCTGCGCGGTTTTGGCGTATCTGAACAACTGGGTTTTGGAAGAAGATAAAGGCCCCAACACCCACCACAAAAAGCCCTCCGACGATACGCAAAATTATGTTGTACTTCTCTATAGGTTCTTGAAGTACAGAGTAAAAGAAGAATGCAACAAGTGCCATAAGTGTATCGGCACTTGCCACCCCCAGCCCCGAGATCAACCCCGAGCGGTGGCTCTTGCTCAGTGTGCGTTGTATGCACAAAACCGCCACTGGACCTACGGTTATAGATGCAGCCACACCCACCATTATCGAGCGCGAAAATATATCTACTATGTTAAAAAGTTCGTTGTTCATTATCGTTCTATCTTTCTACAACGAACAAAGGTACAAAATAATTGGGAGTTCCGCGCTAAAAATCATATATTTGTGTTGTGAATACGATTTTAGAGGACGATATTAAATTTACACCCACGGTGGGCGAGGTGCGAGCTGGGCTTCTTTCCAAGGAGCTCGGGATCTCGACCCTGCGCGATGCGCTGTACCACCTCCCCTTCAGATATATTGACCGCACACGCATATATTCCATAGGCGAGGTGCGCGAGGGGGATAGCTCGCTGATCCAAATCAGGGGGCGAGTGATCGGGGTGAGCTACACAGGCTCGGGGCGTAAGCAGAGGTTCAACGCCCTGCTCCAAGACTCCACAGGTGCTACCGTGGAGCTTCTTTGGTTTCAGGGGATTAAGTGGATCGAGAAGAGAGTTGAGGTGGGGCGCGAATATCTGATCTTTGGTCGCCCCTCGTTCTTTCGCAACACCTTCACCTCGATGGTCCACCCCGAAATAGAGACCATGGAGCAGGCCCTCTCGCGTAAGGTCGAGAGTGGTCTGCAAGGGGTATACTCCACCACCGAACGCCTCTCGCGAACGCTCGGCACCAAGGGGTTTTACAATATCATAATCGCTATCTGGAAGCGTGTGGGTGGGGCGATAGAGGAGACCCTTCCGCCATACGTAATTGCTAACTATGGGCTCATGTCGCTGCGCGAGGCGCTCTACAATGTACACTTCCCCCAATCCCCCGAAAAGCTCCAAGCGGCACTCCACCGCCTAAAGTTCGAGGAGCTCTTTGCTCTGCAATTGGTGATCCAATCGCGACGCAGCGAGAGGCTATCGAAGAATAATGGATTTGTCTTTTCGAAGGTGGGTCACATATTTAAGACATTCTACAACACGAAGTTACCCTTTTCGTTGACCGATGCCCAGCAGCGCGTGATAAAGGAGATACGCCAAGATACAACATCGGGTTTTCAGATGAATAGACTCCTTCAAGGGGATGTGGGTAGCGGCAAGACTGTCGTGGCTCTAGCCACCATGCTCCTTGCCGTAGATAATGGTTTTCAGGCCTCCATAATGGCCCCCACCGAGATCCTCGCACGTCAACACTTCGCCTCGATGCAGAAGATGTGCGAAGGGCTCGATATCAATATAGCTATCCTCACGGGCTCTTCCAAAGCCAAGGAGCGTCGCACGGCTCAAGAGGGTGCCGCCTCAGGCGAGGTCAATATACTTATTGGTACCCATGCCCTGCTCGAAGACAAAGTGCAGTTTGCAAACCTAGGCTTTGTGGTCATCGACGAGCAACATCGCTTCGGTGTGGAGCAACGTGCCAAGTTGTGGAACAAGAATCTTCAACCTCCACATATCCTCGTGATGACCGCAACACCCATCCCACGCACGCTGGCCATGACCCTCTACGGAGATCTCGATGTCTCGATCATCGACAAACTCCCCCCGGGGCGTAAGCCGATCCAGACCATGCACTTCACCGACTCGGCACGCCTGCGAGTGATCGGGTTTATGAAGGAGCAGATCGGGCTAGGACGGCAGATATATGTTGTCTATCCCCTTATCGAGGGGTCCGAGAGTATGGACTACAAAGACCTGCACGATGGCTATGAATCCATATCGCGCGACCTTCCTCTGCCCCAATACAACACCACCGTCTGTCACGGCAAGATGAAGGCTGCCGATAAGGAGGAGTCTATGCGTCAATTCAAAAGCGGTGAGGCGCAGATCATGGTCGCCACATCGGTCATAGAAGTGGGGGTAGATGTCCCCAACGCAACGGTTATAATAATTGAGTCGGCCGAGCGTTTCGGCCTTTCGCAGCTCCACCAGCTCCGCGGACGTGTTGGGCGTGGTGGCGAACAGTCGTTCTGCATACTCATGTCGGGCGAGAAACTATCGCGCGAATCGCGTGCGCGAATCGAGGCGATGTGTCAAACAAACGATGGATTCCGCCTCTCGGAGCTCGACCTCAAACTGCGCGGCGCGGGGGATATTAATGGCACAGTGCAGAGCGGTGAATCCCTCAAGCTCCGTGTGTCGAACCCCACCCTCGATGTCAAGATCCTCACCCTCGCGCGCGACGCTGCCGAAGCAATCCTCGGCGCGGACCCCTTACTGGCTCATCCCGATAACTCCCTGCTCAACGAGCTGCAACAGGAGTACCAACCTCGCCAAAAAATCGACTTCTCGATGATTTCATAGGCTTTTTCATAGGCTTTGTTGGGGGGGGCTTAAAAGTCGCGACATCACACATAAGCGAGGTGATATAACTCATCACTCACAATTCATAATTATTTTTTCATATTTTACCCCACCCCCACCCCCACCCCCCCTCCCTTAGGGAGTGGGCTTAGTCGCAAAACCTACGTTTTGCTCCCTTAAATTCACCATTCTACATTAGTGTTGTCATTGTATATTGGTACTTCTATTGTAAAAAGGAGGTAATTAAGGTGATAATATTTTGTTTTGCTATTTATAATTCAAATTAATTTGTGTAAATTTGTCTAACGTTATAATCAATTGTATATGGTCGACAAAAATAACTATAGAGCTCTGAGCCAATCGGAGATTTTGGATCTTGAGGCAAGAGGCTGTCGTGCGGAGTCGTGGCAGAGGGTGATGGTGTGTGATGATTTTGGGGTGGATCAACTCTGGAGGGTTCGTTTCGAGGGAGACATATACATTGACCATGGCGCGACGATCGTGGACTCCGCGGTGCGCAACTATCACTTGGGGCCAAACTCTAGGGTCGAATCGGTGGTGAGGTTGGAGTGTCGCTCAATGAGCCGCTTTGGCAATGGGGTCGAGGTGGCGACCATAAATGAGTGCGGAGGTCGCACGGTGAAGATCTATGACCAGATGCGTGCTCAGGTGGCCTATGTGTGGGCTACTTATCGTCATCGCGAGGATTTCTGTCGGGCCATAGGTGGTTTTGTGGAGTGTTACGCGAGGGGTCAAGAGGCGCAGATAGGTTATGTGGGCGAGGGGTCGCAGATCGTCGGTTCACGTTTTGTGCGCGAGGTTCGTATCGGCCGAGGCGTAAAGGTCGAGGGTGCTTCGTTGCTTAGCAATGCAACGTTGTGCGATGGGGCCTATGTCGGTATAGATGTCAAAGCGCAGAATATGATCGTGGCCGAGGGGGCCAAAATAGATACAGGGGCTACTTTGGAGAGGTGCTTCGTGGGTGAGTGTGCGATCGTGGCCAATGGTTTCACGGCTGTGGACTCGCTGATATTTGCCAACAGCCACCTCGAAAATGGCGAGGCGGCATCAATATTCGCAGGGCCATACAGTGTGTCGCACCACAAATCATCGCTCCTCATAGCAGGAATGTTCTCCTTCTTCAACGCAGGCAGTGGGTCGAACCAGAGCAATCACCTCTTCAAAACGGGGGCTGTGCACCAATCTATCCATCCGCGCGGATGTAAGTTTGCTAGTGGAGCCTACATTATGGCCCCAGCGATCGAGGGGGCCTACACGATGGTCAAGGGGCACCACTCCAAACATCACGACACTTTGGCTTTCCCCTTCTCATACCTCGTAGATGACCCCGAGGGGCACTCTATACTTATGCCCGGGGCCAACTTGGTGAGCTACGGTACATGTCGAGACATCGGTAAGTGGGCTGCCAGAGATAGGCGCGAGGTGAAACGCGATGTGATAAACTTCGAAGAGTACAACCCCTACATCACCTCGATGATGATCTCGGCGGTCAATACGATCCATACGATGATGGAGGAGAATCCCGAGGCGGATCAATATATGTGGAACAGGGTGATAATAAAACCATCACACCTAAAGAGGGGTCTGGGGCTATACAATAAAGCTATAGTCGCTTCGCTGGGCGATATGTTGTCGAGCGGAGATGGTTTGGCTCCCGACCCGACCCGCGGTGGCGAGGGGGTGTGGATAGATGCCGCAGGGCAATATATATCGGCAAGCGCTGTGGAGGAGATGATCTGTGGGGTTGAGGGTGGCTCTATAACAACTCTCGAGGGCGTAGACTCGGCCTTTGCGGAGTTCGGGCGCAACTACCTTTCATATGCCTATAGCTATGGCTATTGGCTACTCTCGGGGCTTTTGGGCCATCAGCCAACCGCCGAGGAGGTTGCCGAGGCTGTGGAGTCGGCCAAAGGGAGTCGCGAGGCGCTCACGAAGATGGTACGAAGCGATATGAATAAGGATTGCGGCAAGAGCATGGCTGTGGGGTATGGTCTGCACGCCACATCGGAGGCCGAGGTGGAGGCCGATTACAACTCCGTGAGGGGGCTGTAACTTGAGGGGGCTGTAATTTAAAGGGACTAAACTATTACAAACAAAATATTAAATGGAGGAGGAAATGCGATGTATGAGAGGAGCATAACACGAGAACACCGTACGGCGTTCGTCGTGATGATTGACCAATCGGGATCTATGGCCGAACTGGTCGGCTATGAAGGCCGAATGATGACCAAAGCAGCGGCTGTTGCCGAGGCGACAAATCTAATTATCGGCGAGCTGATGGAGCGTGCGCGTCGTCAAGACGGCATACGGGACTACTACGATATAGCGGTGGTCGGATATTCGGGCCAAAGTGTGAGGCCTATGTTGAGTAGTGGCGATGATAAGCCATTTATCTCTATCGAGGAGCTGTCGAAGCGAGAGGTGAAGATCCATTCGCGCGTGGAGGAGAGGTTGGCTCCCAATGGGATGACTATACCATACACAATCACAACTCCTATGTGGGTCACTCCACAAGCTGCTGGCGAGACCCCGATGTATGAGGGGCTAAACTACGCCTACGAGATTGTCAAGGATTGGTGTTCGAGACCAGCCAATCGAGATAGCTTTCCACCTATTATTTTCAATATCACAGATGGCGAGAGTTCGGACTGTTCGGCAGAGGACTTGGTGAAGATCTCGCGCAAGATACGCTCTCTGTCGACTTCGGATGGAGAGGTCTTTATGATTAATATACATATTGCATCGTCGTCGCACAAAGGGTCGATGATGTTCCCCACCTTCGAGGAGGTTGAGGCGTGCTCGCACCGCAAAGCCAAAGAGCTAAGCTACGCCTCGAGCACCATGCCATCGGTCTACGAAGATATGATCTGCGAGCTCAAAGGGGTCGTGGGTCAGCGTAACTTCGTGGGGGTGAGCTACAACGCTTCGATCACGGAGCTAATAACGATTTTGAATATAGGAACCATCAGTGTAAAGAGAGATTAAAAAATGTGAGTCTGACTAACAAGGCGATTTTCGGCACTTCCCTCGCCCCTCAAATCCTCACGTACCTTAAGTACGCCGCGGTCTGAGTGGCTTCACGAAGCCCCAAAACTCATCCTTGTTGCTCAAACTCAGCAAAGAGGGGACTTGTTGGTCACCCTTGTACCTCTTAAGGGGTGGGGTAAAGTATAATATATAAAAAAGGCGAAATTTTTCAAGCCCTAATTCGCATAAAAAATAAAGATATGAGACGTACAATAAGTTTATATAAGGATTGTTTGAAACACCCTGTAGCACATCTCTCGACGATGTCTACAGCCGAGATTTTGAGTGAGCAGAGTAACGATCCAGAGATTTGGAGAACAACGAACTTCGCCGAGGCGGAGGTTAAAATAGATGGCAAAAAGTATATATTGGCGATGCCGCTGAGCGATGAGGCACACCTCCACGCCCTGCGCAAAGTGACGCTGATGAATAAGTTTATATCTTCGCATATCACCTCAAGCGAGATGCTTATAGACGAGATGATGTTCTATAACCGCACGGGGGATGTCGAGTATGCCGATCTCCTTTTGCACCATATCCCCGATGGAGATACCCTCTACAACTTTGCGGAGTTCGCATCGAGGGATAGACTCTTGGAGGCGCTGGATAAGATGGAGGCTGAGTTCAAGCGTTTGGAGATCGTGCACAATAATCTCACCCCTCACAATATCATCGTGGGGAAGGATTATGATCTCTATGCAATCAGGTATCACTACGTCGAGAAAGCTACATCGGAGAGGGATTGCGGCGCGGAGTTTGCTGCTATTCGCGAGTGGATAAATATGGTTGTCGATATAGATAACGATGGCGCTGAGTCGAAGGGCAGCGATGTTGCTCCATACAAGATACCTGCCTCGCTGTTTAGTGGCTACAAGCATGTGAGTAACCCTTTCGAGGATCTGGTCTGCGTGGCCGACGAGCGAGGATATTTGTATGTTAACTGCGAAAATAAGGTGATTATTGATGGGCGCTTTAAGTGGGCGAGCGACTTCCACGAGGGGCGTGCCGAGGTGGAGACAGAGACAGGCATGGGGTTAATAGACCGTGAGGGAAACTACATCATAGAGCCGATCTACAAGATTGTGGACTACGATATTGAGTGTGGTCTCTCGAGGGTGCGCAACGAAGATCAGTGGGCGTTGTACAACTATATGGGCGAGCAGATTCTTCCCTTCGAGGAGCGATATATAGATGATGAGGATTTGGAACTACTGAGCATATAAGAGCATATAGAGCATTGCAAGGCGACGATATTTCAAAGATACCACAGAGTTTTGATCGGTCACGTACTATTAGTACGCTCCCTCACACTCCTCCGTGCCATCTTCAAAATCTCATTCACCTATCAACGCTCTATGAGAATAATGCAGGCGACGATATTTCAAAGATACCACAGAGTTTTGATCGGTCACGTACTATTAGTACGCTCCCTCACACTCCTCTGCGCCATCTTCAAAATCTCATTCACCTATCAACGCTCTATTATAAAATACCTATCAAACAAATAAAAATATGGAAAAGGTAAAGACACTAATTATTGGTAGCGGACCTGCTGGATACACAGCCGCGATATATATTGCACGAGCAAACCTCCAACCTGTACTCTACGAGGGTATAGAGCCCGGAGGGCAGCTCACAACAACAACCGAGATAGAGAACTTCCCGGGCTATCCCGAGGGGATTGATGGACCTCAGATGATGGAGGATCTCAAACGCCAAGCTCAGCGCTTCCAAGCCGACATACGTCGCGGAGTGGTGACCTCTATAGATCTATCTCAGAGACCCTTCAGAGCGGTCATAGATGGTGAGTCGCAGGTCGAAGCCGATGCCGTGATCGTGTCGACAGGTGCCACAGCCAAATACCTAGGGCTCCCCTCAGAGACAAAGTTCAGAGGTATGGGGGTGAGCGCATGTGCTACATGTGATGGCTTCTTCTATCGCAAAAAAGTGGTCGCTGTAGTGGGTGGTGGAGACACCGCTTGCGAAGAGGCTACATACCTAGCTTCGCTCTGCAAGCAGGTATTTTTGATCGTGCGCAAAGACCACCTAAGGGCCTCGAAAGCGATGCAGCAACGTGTGTTTGGTAGTGCCAATATAACCGTGATGTTTGAGCACAACGTGATCGAAGTGCTCGGTGACGATGGTGGGGTGAATGGTATCATAGCACGTAGCAACGATGGGGTAGAGACAACACTCGATGTGGCTGGACTCTTCCTAGCTATAGGACACCACCCCAACACCGAATTCCTCTCGGGGCAGCTAGAGCTAGACCCAGAAGGGTATATCGTCGTAACCCCCGGAACATCTAAAACATCCGTTGAGGGGGTCTTTGCCGCAGGAGATGTCAAAGACCCACACTACCGCCAAGCAATAACCGCCGCAGGGTCTGGATGTATAGCTGCCCTCGACTGCGAACGATTCTTGCTCTCTTAGCTAGTTTTGTAGGTTTTGGTCAGAGGCTATGCCTCACGCCGGCGGGCGCACAGCAAGCTGTGATTTGTTATCCTTGCGCTTTTGTGCGTTGTGGCCGCGAGGGGTTTTCTCGCTAAAGCGTGAAATTTAAATATTTAATGGTGGACCCAGATCTCGAAAGTAAACTTTCGGATCTGGGTCCACCATTAAACATTTATCCCCCCCCCATGGGGGAAACTCCTCGCGGCCACACCCCACACACAACCGAGTGGCAGCACGCGAAGGTTCACGTTACTTTGAATTTCTCAGTATTTCTCAGCCTTCTGAACGTGAGTTTTGGATAAGGGAACCTTATTCAAAACACCTCTAAAATAAGTCTCCCCCAACGGTTTGGGGGAGACTTAGAGGGGGTTATCGAATATATCTCGGCTTTTTCAAAGCCGATAACCTGCGTTTTGGATAAGAAAAATAATATGAACCAACCTGAAAATAAGAATTTTTCTTATCCAAAACTCAGGTTCTGAGGTTTTCTGAGTTTTTTTCAGTAATACTCAGTAAGACTGAGACAGGCTGAGAAGAACTGAGAACTGACTAAGTCCACACCCTTGGGAGAGGACCAAAGGGGTAAAGTATAAAAAACGAGAAATTTTATATGAAAAAATTATTTTTTTCACTTATTTTTTCTCAAATTTGTAAGGTGAAAAGAGGCCTTCATTCAAAGTTGCCTACATCCAATAGATTTGAAATTATAAAAGATAAATTACATGACAAACACTACCACCCCCTCTAAACCACAAGAGGTTAGCTACAACGACGCGATCGCGGAGTCGAGAGAGTACTTCTTGGGGGATGATCTTGCTGCCACTGTTTGGGTGAGCAAATATGCACTGAAGGACTCTTTTGGTCACATATACGAAAAATCGCCTCTCGATATGCACAATCGCATAGCCTCGGAGATTGAGCGTATAGAGCAAAAATACCCCAACCCTTTGTCTAAGGAGGAGATCTTTGGGCTGCTTGACCACTTCAAATATGTGATCCCTCAAGGTGGACCGATGACGGGTGTGGGCAATAATTTTCAGGTGGCTTCGCTCTCGAACTGTTTCGTTATAGGTCACAAGAACCCAGCGGACTCGTATGGTGGAATCTTTAGGATCGACGAGGAGCAGGTGCAGTTGATGAAGAGACGCGGTGGTGTGGGTCACGACTTGTCGCACATACGTCCTATGGGAAGCCCTGTGTTGAACTCAGCGCTCACAAGTACGGGTATTGTGCCATTTATGGAGAGATATTCGAACTCTACGCGAGAGGTGGCGCAGGATGGTCGTCGCGGTGCGTTGATGTTGTCGCTGTCGGTCAAGCATCCCGATGCAGAGAAGTTCATAGATGCCAAAACAGATATGGGCAAGGTGACAGGGGCGAATGTATCTATTAAGCTCGATGACGAGTTTATGCGTGCTTCGGGTGAGGGGCGACCATATCACCAGCAGTTCCCCATTGATAGTGACTCTCCGCTGTATGAAAACGATATAGATGCAAAGAAGTTGTGGGACAAAATCATCCACAATGCTTGGAAGTCGGCAGAGCCCGGAGTTCTCTTTTGGGACACTATAATCCGCGAGAGTGTGCCCGACTGCTATGCAGATCTTGGCTTCAAGACCGTCTCGACCAACCCTTGTGGCGAGATTCCATTGTGCCCATACGACTCGTGTCGACTCATGGCTATCAACCTATTTAGTTATGTCAACAATCCCTTCTCGAAGGAGGCGGAGTTTGATTTTGAGCTCTTTAAGAGCCACATACACAAAGCTATGAGGATGATGGACGATATCATCGACTTGGAGTTGGAGAAGGTAGAGCAGATCATCGGCAAGGTCGACGAGGACCCCGAAGATAAAGATATCCGCAGCGTGGAGTTCAATTTGTGGTGCAATATCCGCGACATGGCGCAAAAGGGTCGTCGTACGGGTTTGGGAATCACCGCCGAGGGAGATATGTTGGCCGCTTTGGGCATGAGATATGGCTCTGCGGAGGCTATTGAGTTCGCTGTAGAGGTTCAAAAGACATTGGCTATTGAGTCTTACCGTGCGTCGGTGGATATGGCTCAGGAGCGTGGAGCGTTCGAGATTTATGACTCAGCGCGCGAGGTGAACAACCCGATGATCGGACGTATACGCGAAGCCGACGAGGAGCTATATGAGAGAATGTTAAAGGTGGGTAGGCGCAATATCGCGATGTTGACGATAGCACCTACGGGCACCACATCGCTTATGTCGCAGACAACTTCGGGCATCGAGCCTGTATTCCGCCCTGTGTACAAACGTCGTCGCAAGATCAACCCTTCGGACAAAGGCAAGGTGGCTACTTTCGTAGACGAGACGGGCGAGAAGTTCGAGGAGTACAATGTATATCACCACAACTTCGTGAGATGGGCCGTAGCGAATGGTTACGACACAACATCGCTCGAGACAATCTCGGATGAGGAGCTAGATAAATTGGTCGCTGCATCTCCATACTACGGAGCTACGGCCAACGATATTGATTGGGTGGCAAAGGTCAAGATGCAGGGTGCGATCCAGAAGTGGGTCGACCACTCAATCTCGGTGACTGTGAACCTGCCCAACGATGTGAACGAAGCGCTCGTGGCCGATGTATACCGAACAGCGTGGGAGCATGGTTGTAAGGGAGTTACTGTCTATAGAGATGGATGTCGCGAGGGTGTGTTGATCGAGAAGAGCAGCAAGAAAAAGGGTAGTGAGCCAATCGCTACCAAGCGTCCTGTATCTATCCCGGCCGACATCGTGCGTTTCAAGAATGGCACGGAGCACTGGATAGCATTTGTGGGTCTGCAAGGTGATCGCCCATATGAGGTCTTTACGGGAAAGATCGAGGAGGATGCGATGTATATCCCACCCAAGATCAAGAAGGGATTTATCATCAAGGTGCGTGAGGCGGATGGATCCAAGAGATATGATTTCCAATATGTTGACCGCTACGGATATACCAACACCATCGGTGGCATCTCGCGTCTCTTCTCGGAGGAGTTCTGGAACTATGCGAAGTTGATCTCGGGGGTTCTGCGTCAAGGTATGCCTATCGAGCATGTGGTGACTTTGATTGGTGGTATGCACCTCAATTCGGAGAGCATCAACACATGGAAAGCAGGTGTCGAGAGGGCGCTTAAACAATATATCACCGATGGAACTAAGTGCAAGGGTGCATGTCCATCGTGTGGGCAAGAGAACCTCGCCTACCAAGATGGCTGCTTGACATGTATGTCGTGCGGATACTCTAAATGCGGAGGTTGATAAACCGAACTGAACGAGACCAAAACTAAAACTACAAAACCTATAATATTATGTTTAAGAGATTATTAACACTTTTTCTGTTGGTGACTTTAGGTCTGCCACTTACCGCAGCTGCTAAATTCGCTCCAGATGCAAAGTTCGTATATAAGACAACCGATCAGCGCGAGTTGGAGTTGTATGTATTTTACCCCAACGACGAGGCCAAAGGCAAGAATCGTACGGTGGTGATTAGCTACTTCGGTGGCGGATGGCAGAGTGGTTCGCCCGACCAGTTCTATTCTCAGAGCGAGTACTTCGCATCGTTGGGAATGGTCGCTATCTCGGTCGATTACCGAACTATAGGCAAAGATAAAACAACCCCTTTCGAGTCGGTGATGGATGCAAAATCGGCTGTTAGATGGGTGCGCGAGAATAAGAAGATGTTGGGTATCAACCCCGACAAAGTGGTCACCTCGGGCGGTTCGGCTGGGGGGCACTTGGCAGCTTGCACAGCCCTGATCGAGGGGGTGGATGAAGATCCCAAACAAAAGGTGTCGGCTATGCCCAACGCGATGATCTTGTTCAACCCCGTTGTGAACACAACGGCCGAGGGGTATGGAGCCGATAAATTGGTGGGGCAAGAGACTGAGCTCTCGCCCGTGCACCATGTGCGCCCTAATCTGCCACCAACGCTCGTTATGCACGGCACGCAAGATACAACTGTTCCGTTCAAGAACGCGGTGGATTTCACCAACGCAATGAAGGAGGCGGGTAATGACTGCACGTTGATCCCTGCTTTTGGCGAGAACCATGGATTCTTCAATAGCCCCGAGTTTAGAGCCTCGTCGGGTGACCGTAACTTCAAAAGGTCGATGTATGAGTCGGTGAAGTTCTTGGCACGTCTAGGGTTCGTTGAGGAGGATAAGATCCCCCAAAAGCAGATTATCCGCGTGGCGTGTGTGGGCAACAGCATCACATTTGGAAGTCGTGTGGAGGAGCGCGAGAAGAATGCTTATCCCGTTGTTTTGCAGGGTTTGTTGGGCGATGACTACGAAGTGGTGAACTTCGGCAAGCCCGGAGCTACACTCCTCAATGATGGTAACCTCCCATACACCTCGACCAAAGAGTTCGCGGCGTTGGTGGAGTTTGCCCCCGATGTATTGATCCTCAAACTGGGCACCAATGACTCCAAGGAGATGAACTGGAAGGGTGGCGAGAATAATTTCGCGGCCGACTTCGAGAGCCTTATAAAATCTCTCAGACCCAACTCAAGCCGCTCGCCACAGATCTTTATCTGTAGCCCTGTGCCTGCATTTACACCTGCTGACTCACAGTCGATCAATAGCGCGATAATCAAAGATCAGATCGTGCCATTGGTGGAGAGCCTAGCCAAAAAGAACCGCGCAGCGAAGTTCATAGATCTATATACCCCCTTCGAGAAGTGTGAGTCTGTGTTCCCAGACAAGATCCACCCCAACGCCGAGGGTGCTCGACGAATGGCTATGGAGATCTACAACGCAATCGCAGGCGAGGAGGTTGTAACACGATAATGGGAGATTAAAAAATTAAAATAAGGGAGAAAATTAAACTCCCCTTCAAAAAATAGATGCATTTAACTCACCATATAATAGTTGCACCAGCCACACTCAGTGGCGGAGCTATATCGGTCGTTCGCATGAGCGGCGAAGGTTCTATTCACCTTACAGACAAAATGTTTCGTGGCACGAAGGGACGCAAGCTCCTCGATGCCGCTGGGCATACTATTCATTATGGCGAGATCATAGATGGTAGTGGGGCGACCATCGACGATGTCTTGGTCTCGGTTTTTCGTGGCCCAAACTCCTATACGGGCGAAGATAGCGTCGAGATCTCGTGCCACGGCTCGCAATATATCGTGCAACGCATAATCGCGGAGGCTCTCTCTCATGGCGCAACAATGGCCCAAGCTGGGGAGTTCACCGTGCGCGCATATATGGCAGGTCGCATGGACCTCTCGCAGGCCGAGGCGGTGGCCGATATGATCGCTGCGACATCCGAAGCCTCACACAAAATGGCCTCTACGCAGATGCGTGGCGGATACTCCCAGAAACTGAGCGACCTGAGGGGAAGGCTCCTTAGTCTCGTGACCCTTCTCGAGTTGGAGCTCGACTTCTCGGAGGAGGATGTGGAGTTTGCCGACCGCACCAAACTATCTTCGCTGATGGGGGAGATCCGCGCCGAGATCCTCCGCCTCGAAAACTCTTTCGCGGTGGGAAATGCAATCAAGAATGGTGTTGCTGTGGCTATCGTCGGAGAGCCCAACGCTGGTAAAAGCACCCTTCTAAACCTTCTGCTCAATGATGACCGCGCTATGGTGTCGGAAATCGCAGGTACCACGCGCGACGTGATCGAGGAGAGCATCGTAATTAAGGGGATAACCTTCCGCTTTATCGACACCGCAGGTATCCACGATACGAGCGACAAATTGGAGCGTATGGGTATCGAGCGCAGCTACCGTGCTATCGAACGCGCACATATCATCGTCCAACTCATGGATGCCACCAAGGAGCTTGCCGCACCTATAGAGGTGTCCGCTGGACAAGTTCTCATCCGCGTCCGCAATAAAGTCGACCTGCTGACGGAGCTCGGTGGAGCCGTTGCAGATAGTTCGTTGGATGATACTGTCGACATCTCAGCAAAGGCAGATATTGGCATCTCGGAACTCGTCGATCGCCTCTATGGAGCTATCGACACCGAGTCTCTGTATGCAGGCGACCCCATCGTCTCTAATGTGCGTCACTACGAACATCTTCGCAGTGCTTGCGACTCTCTGAACGCTGCAATCGCGGCTCTGGATGACCAAATCCCGACCGACCTTCTGTGCGAAGATATCCGCCAAGTCCTCCACCATATCGGCTCAATCACTGGCTCCATCACCACCGACGAAATCCTCGGCAACATTTTCTCCAATTTCTGCATTGGTAAATGATTTTAGTCAAAATACAACATATAAGATATTGATTATCAACAGAATAGCACTTTTAACAGGTGCTATTTTTTTTGTCGCATATA
>JBCQUO010000012.1:0-39366 GCA_047173955.1 Rikenellaceae bacterium | reverse complement strand
AGTTTGGGGGTTGTTGCTATCATTTCTGTTCCTTATTTTTATGTTGATTTAAATTTATTTTTGCGCCGCGGCCATCTTTGCTATAGGGGAGTTCTAATAATTCCCTATAAACTCACCTATGGGGGCTATGCACTCCTCGGCGCTCTCTATGTCTCGGCACAGGAGTTCCACGGGGCACCACCCTGCGCCATCGCGACGTATGATGTGGGGAGTCACCTCTGCGTAGCTCACCTCGACCCCATGTCTGCGGAATAGAGCGAGTCCATTTTGACTTATCACATCCGTATATATCGCCTTTGGTTTGGCCATTATCATAATTGCGGCGGCCCCCTTGCCGATAATCTTATCTACAATTGTTGCGCCACAAAGCCATTTGCTATCATCTCGAAAGAGCGCATAAATATCCGACACCCCTCTCCCCGAGAAGCGCCTCACCTCTTCGCCCTTGGCCACTATAAGTGTATGTTCTCCACGGTGAAGCTCCTCGATTAATCTCTCTATTGTCATCAGATCGGTTAACTAAAAGTTTACTGTTGAGTGCAAAGATATAACTTTTTTGATTGTCGGCAATAGCTACGCTCTATTTTGCAGGGCAAACGAATGAAAATAGCTTAACTCTTTACGATCATTGGGCTTAGAGCTTTGCTCTAAGAGTATAACCTTTCAGGTGCTTGAATCCAATATCGAGTAGCAGGGGCTGTGCTAAAAAACTCTGTCATTTATTGTTTTTTTAATCATGTACGACCACCACCCCCTAACCCCCTCCTCGTCTGTGCTATTCCACCTCTAAAGAGGTGGGCACCTCCTCAGTAGGAGGGGGAATTCTTGTGGTGCTCGCAGGCGCAAGTTGAATTTATGTTTTCGGGCAATAGCTACGCTCTATTTTGTCCTCTCGATCATATATTCGCTATGGCAGATCTCGCCATTTTGCATTACTCCCTCGACTATGACTTTGTAGTTTGTCGATTTGTCGGCGGTGTAGAACTCAACGCTCGCATCTCCGTTTTGGTCTGGGGTGACCTCTCCGCTCCAGAAAATCGTCGTGCGAGAGTCCATCGGGAGGTTATCCTTTTTCCATTTTGTCTCGTAGGTTGGCTGGTAGAACTCCTTTGAGGCTTGGTAACCCTGCGACACATAGCTAATGATATTGGGGCGGCGGACCCTCGGGATTGAGGCTCCATCGACCAACACAATACTAAAGACTCCACCCACACGATTGGTGTAGAGACCCAGAGCCTCGCTCTCGGTGAAGAATGCAATCTCCTCGATAAGGTCGACGGTGATAAAGCTCAGGTTAGTAAACATCTCCTCCATGCCATTAACATAGAAGTTAACGGGGTCGGATGAGTTCTGGTAATATACATAGGTGCCATCGGACTTAAAGCCCGTGTATGTGTACAACAGATTTTCGAGGCTCATTGTCCCCCAATATTGCAGATCTTCGCGCGTGGTGTTCTTCGAAGCAAAGGCCGAGTTTTGGATCTTACTGACCTTTTGGGTCTTGACCTCCACCGCCTCCAATTCGATCATCCTCAAACCGCCATCGTTATAGAAGCTCTCCATGCTTTGGTTGATAAACGAGAAGGGGACAATCTCGCGATCGCGGTAGAGAACCTTTGCAGCAACAGGGTCGGGGAGCCTCTCCTCGTTGACCTTGAGGGTCAGGTAGTTTCCTCCGTTTCGCCCCTTTGCATATATAACATATACCGCGCTGTCGGGCACATCCAACTCCAGAAGCGAGAATCTATTCGACTCATCGAGCTCGTAGCTATCTATGAGCCCAAGTCTCTGGCATGTAACAGCGAGTGTGGGTTTGCGAGCGTCGTTGCCGAAGAACCCCTTCACCTCGCCATCGACCCTTACCATATCTTCGTACTGCACCTCGCGACGATGGTTGGTTGTGGGATCGAGGATCTTCTCCAAATCAAATCGCCTCCACCCTTGGGTCATCATCAAAAGGTCGAGCTTGGAGTCGGCAAGTTTGGAGTTATCTATGAAGTAACTCCCGGGATTTTCGATATTTCCCTTGATCTCGGAGCTCAGCAACAGGTACGAAACAGCGTTGCTAAGGGTCGAGTCCTGCGGAATTGTCTTGTCGTCGACCACCGATATGGCGAACTCTCCCTGCGAGGGGTTACCATCGCTACCTTTGATCTGAAGGTCGAGCGTGACCATCTCCCTAGCCTCGTAGTTCGTGGCGTTGGTGGTGAACGAAATCGTGGGCGATGCCACAGGCTTCTTAAATACAATACGCTCCGACACCACGCGATTCAATCGGTCGACAACCGAAATGACACTCACGCCATCCAACAGTAGATCTTGCGAAATGCGATGTGCCTTGCCAGCCTCGACTCGATTGACACTAACGATCTTTCCGCGCGTATGGATTATAACATTCATCTCCTCCAACTGCTCGGGCGAGTTGGCCAACACCTGATAGTAAAAGTTCGTGCCCGAGCGCGACACCTTAAGTGCGATCTGGGACGCGGAGGACAACGGAAGGTCAAACCTCCTCGATACATACTCCGCCGACCTCACCTCCGCATAGTACTGCTCACCCTCGGGGATGTTGAGCTGCACATATCCCATGCCATCGTTAAAGGTCTCTATATTGCTAACAAATTCATCCTTGGAGTTATACACCGCACCCTTAAGTTCTATAGAGAGTCCATCCTCGGCCAACGCCTTAAAGGCAACGAGCTGTGGTACACCTGCAACCAGCCCTCCGCCCTCGGGGAAGAACTGTAGGTTATACTCCAACTTTTGGGCCTCCGCAGCCCTCTCCTTTTTGGCCGCTTCGCGTCTCTCCTTGGCCGTTGGCTCGTCGGAGTTGAGGGCCTTGGCCGCAGCTGACCCTTCGGGTATAGGGCTGATGATGGGGATATTCTTTTGGAAGAAGAGCTCGCGATCGGAGTTGGTCATCCACTTTGTATAGCCGCGCAACATATACTCTCCAGCATCCATCTTGGAGTCGAGGTCTAGGTATCCGCTAAACCCAGAGGTCGAATCGCGCCTTATCTCTATGCGCGAGAACAACTCCCCCTCGGTGTTGGTCAACTCCACATATATAAAGTTCGAATTATTGAGCGGAGCGTGGGTGATAGCGTTGACCAGATACCCCTTGATCCATATCGTCTCGTTGGTACTGTAGTATGGTTTATCGGTCTGGAGATATAACTTCTCGTCGACTCCATGTTTGTAGTACTCCAAAAACGGTTTGTCACCTCCGTGCCAAAATCCTCTCCCTCTGCGGCAGAAAGGTTTTGTAACATAACAACAAATGAAGCGACGATTATCAGGGTGAATTTTTTCATAGCTGTGGGGAAATTACCATTAATTAACAAAAGGGTGACCATCAAAAATAGCCACCCTCCTTATACCTTTTATTATTGCGAGACCATTGCTAAACATTAGCTTTGTTCCGATTTAGAGAACGTTGATAGGTGGATGAAATTTTAAAGATGGCGCAGAGAGCTGCGAGGGAACGTACATATGGTACGTGACCGATCAGAACTATGCGGTATCTTTGAAAGTTCGCCGCCTTACAACGGTCTCTATTGCTTGGTTCTATCGACCACGACCTCCTCGTGGCAAACCTCTCCGCTGCTTGTCACTCCCTCAACGGTGATTCGGTATGAGGTAGTTTTGTCGGCCGTGTAGAAGTCGAAATCAACATTTCCATCTGCGTCGGGGTTGATATCTCCACTCCAATAGATCGTCGTACGATAGTCAGGTGGCAAGTTATCCTTCTTCGATTTAGTTTCGTATGTAGGTTCGTAGAACACCTTCTTCATCTGGTAGCCCAGAGGTGCGTAGTTCACGATATTGGGCAGACGAAGCGATGGGATGCTAGCTCCATCCAAAAGTGTAATATTGAACACACCACCCGACGAGTCGGTGAAGAGTCCCGAAGCTGCAATTTCGTCGAAGAAGTCAATCTGCTCGATCAAATCCACTGTGAGGATGCTGATGCTCGTAAAATCCTCCTCCATGCCATTGACATAGAACTTAACAGGGACCGAAGAGCCTCTATATGTAACCTCGCTATTGTCGTAATCGACCTGAATACCTATATATCTAGTAAGTACATCCGTAAGTTGACTTCCTCCCATTGTGGCCAACTCCTCGCGGTCAGAAGATTTAGAGGCGAACTCCGCATGCTCGATCTTGCTCACAGCCTGAGTTGTGACAACCACGCTCTCCAACTGGATCATTGTGAGTCCTCCCTCGTAGTAGAACTTCTCGACACTCTGGTTCACAAACTCAAACGGAATAACATCGACATCGCGATAGAATACCTCCGCCGCCTTTGGCTCTGGGAACGCTGGATCCTCGTCCAATTTGAGCGTGAGTGAGTTTCCGCCATTTTTACCCTGCGTTTGGATCACATATACCGCACTGTCGGGGATATCGATATCCATAAGCGAGAATCTATTTGACTCATCCAAATCGTAGCTATCTATGAGCCCCAATCGTTGACATATGAGCGATAGTCTTGGTTTGCGCGCCTTGTTGCCAAAGAATCCTTTGACCTCACCGCTGATCTGCACCACATCCTCATATTGAAGTTCGCGACGATGGTTGGTCTCTGGATCCAAGATCTTCTCTAGGTCGAAACGTCGCCAACCTTGGGTCATCATAAGTAGATCGAGTTTGCTATCTGTGAGTTTAGAGTTATCCGCAAAGTAGCTTCCGGGGTTTTCGATAAAGCCCTTGATTTCGGAGCTAAGGAGCAGGTACGACACTGCGTTGTCTGCCAAGCTATCTTGCGATATCGCCTTGTCGTCGGTCACCGAAACTGCGAATTGACCCTGTGCAGGTGCACCATTACTACCCTTGATCTGTAGGTTGACAGATGCCTGTTGGCGACGCTCATAGTTCGTCGAGCTAGGGGTGATTGTAACCGATGGCATCGCGGTTGGTTTCTTAAAGACTATACGCTCCGATACCACCTCTTGTGCTGAGTTGATAAGCGAGATAACACTCACTCCATCATATAGGTTGTCGAGCGCGATCTTGTGTGCCGAGGCCATGCTCATGGTGTCGACCAACACGATCCTACCTCGTGAATGGATCACAGCACTCATACCCTCCAATTTAGATGGATCGGTGGTGAGAGGTTGGTAATATAGATTTGTACCCACGCGTGATACCTTAAGTGCGATCTCCGATGTTGACGACAACGGAAGGTTAAACTTCTTTGTCACCTCCTCGGCCGAATGAACCTCGGCGTAGTACTGCTCACCCTCGGGGACATTGAGTTGAACATAACCCATAGCACTATTAAATGTCTCGATTGTGGTCACAGCCTCGCCTGCCGCGTTATAGATTGTACCCTTTAGCTCAATTGCAAGTCCATCCTCGGCCAACGCCTTGAACGCTACGAGCTGCGGAACACCCGCAACTAAACCACCACCCTCGGGGAAGAATTGCAGGTCATACTCCAACTTTTGAGCCTCCTTCTTCTTGGCCTCCTTTTGAGCTGCACGCTTCGCGCTAGCGCTCTTGATGTCCGCCTCCGAGAGATTAGCTGCTGCGGCCATCGACCCCTCGGGGATTGCACTCACGATGGTGATGTTCTTTTGGAAGAAGAAATCGGGATCCGAATTGGTCATCCATCTTGTATATGCTCTGAGCGAGAACTCTCCGGGAGTCATCTGTGGGTCCAGAGAGATATATCCGCTAAATCCAGCGGTGCTATCGCGCTTAACTTTGACGCGCGATACGAGCTCACCCTCGTTGTCGATAAGCTCCACATACATATAATTAGAGAAGTTGATCGGCGCATGTGTGATTGCATTGACCAAAAATCCTTTGAACCAAACATCCTCACCTGTACTGTAGTAGGGCTTGTCGGTTTGGAGGTATAATTTCTCGTCTAGTCCATATTTGTAATACTCCATAAAGCCATTTACGACCTTTGTGTTAACGTCAGACGCATCGGCTGCGACGGCTAAATTCAGCGCAAAAAGTAGCTGAAAAAGCGCTAGGGTGATGATTCTCATATTAAATTAAGTTTTTTAAGTTTCTATATTTTAGTTATGCAAAGATATGAAAAAAATAAATATAAACTTACATCTCTACAATTATTTTTTTAGTTTCAAATCCGCTACCAGTTACATATCTATATATACTTAGAGATAAATTTTGGCCAAATGTTAAATTTCAAAAATGTTTTATTACCTTTGTGGGTGTATAAATTTATACATTTAATTTGTAAAAAAACAATGAATATTGTAGTAAATAACCAAACACACACCATCAAATCGCAAACTCTTGTGGGGCTTATCGAGGAGCTTTCGATAGAGACTTTAGGTGTGGCTATAGCACTAAATAACAAGGTTGTACCGCGCGCTGAGTGGAGCGAAGTGTCGCTCGCGGATGGCGACAAGATTGTGATTGTTTCGGCTGTTTTTGGAGGTTAGAGATGAAGGTCATAGTTATCACGCAACCTCACGATGTTGAGGACGAAAAAAATTTAATTATTGCAGCTTTGGAGGCTGGAGCTTGCCGTGTTCATATCCGCAAACCCAGTTGGAGCCGCCAACAATACCTCGACCTTGTCGGTTCCATACCCCAAGAGTTTTGGGGGCGGATCACGCTACACGACCACTTCGATCTATGCGCGGAGTTTGTGGATGTGGGGTTGCAGGCCAATGGGCGTAACCCTCAGTTGCCACCTCTATTTGAGGGGGTGACGAGCTGTTCGTGTCACTCTATCGAGGAGCTTAAGGGCGCGCAGAAGTTTGACTACGTTACACTTAGCCCTATCTACGATTCAATCTCGAAGGGGGGCTACCTCGCGGCCTTTTCGCGCACGGAGATCACAGCAGCCAAACGCGAAGGGTTGATCTCGGGGAGAGTGGTAGCTATGGGAGGAATAACTCCTGATTTGATCCCCGAGCTCCACGATATGGGTTTTGGAGGGGTTGCTCTTCTGGGTTATGTGTGGCAAGACGAAACAGTTGAGGGGGTGAGCCGCAGGGTTCAAAAGGCTGTTAAGATGGCGCGAATGAGCGAGACCTTTTCGCTGCAATACATCACCCACCGCAACGAAAAGCTTAACGATATTGAGGGTGCCCAAGCAGCCATTGATGGAGGTTGCCGTTGGGTGCAGTTGCGCATGAAGGGGTTCTCGGACGATGAGTTTGTATGCAATGGACACACGCTTCGAGAGGTGTGCCACAAGGCTGGGGCGACCTTTCTGCTCAATGACCGCGTGGAGTTGGTTGGTGAGTGTGGAGCCGATGGCGTGCATATCGGTAAGGGAGATATGACACCTATCGAGGCGCGTGCTATTTTGGGTGAAGGGGCTATTATAGGCGGTACGGCAAACAGTTGCGACGATATTGATTACCTCGTGGCGCAAGGGGTCGACTACATAGGGCTCGGGCCATTTCGGTTTACTACCACCAAAGAGAAACTAAGTCCAACATTGGGGTTGGATGGTTATACGAGGGTTGTTGAGCACTGCCGCCAAAGGGGGTATCGCACCCCGATTGTCGCCATCGGAGGGATCACAACGGCCGACATAGCACCTATCATGGAGCGTGGGGTCGATGGCATAGCACTTTCGGGGACAATACTTAATGCAGAGGATAGCGTCGCCACAACAAGCGACATTGTAAAGATATTATTTAAGGTAAAAATATGAAAAATTTAGTGATTGGTGGTGTCGAGTTCTCCTCACGCCTATTTTTGGGTACAGGAAAATTCCCATCCAATGATTTAATGAGACGCTCTATTGAAGCGTCGGGGAGCCAAATGGTCACTATGGCCATCAAGCGTATAGATACGCAAAACCAAGAGGATGATATGTTGAAACATATCACCATCGACGGAATCCAGCTCCTGCCCAACACCTCGGGTGCACGTACGGCCGAGGAGGCTGTCTTTGCAGCTCAACTCACGCGCGAGGCTTTCGGGACCAACTTCCTTAAACTAGAGATCCACCCCGACCCACGCTACTTGCTTCCCGACCCTATCGAGACGCTTAAGGCGACCGAGGAGCTTGTGAAGATGGGGTTTGTAGTGTTGCCATATTGCCCTGCCGACCCTGTGTTGTGCAAGAGGTTGGAGGAGGCTGGCTCAGCGGCTGTGATGCCTCTGGGTGCCCCTATCGGGACCAACCGCGGACTTAGAACCAAAGATTTCTTGGAGATCATAATCGAGCAGTCGAGCGTTCCCGTGGTTGTAGATGCTGGAATCGGAGCTCCGAGCCACGCTGCGGCAGCTATGGAGATGGGTGCCGATGCGGTGTTGGTCAACACGGCAATCGCTGTGGCAGGTGACCCTGTGGCTATGGCTACAGCATTTAAGATGGCGGTCGAGGCTGGACGTATGGCCCATGAGTCGGGAGTTGCTGTGGAGCAGATTACAGCCCAAGCGACATCTCCTCTCACAGCGTTTTTGAATGACTAAGTGGGTGAGAAATGTTTAGCGAATATATAAAGCAATTTTCGTGGGAGCAGACCCACGACCAAATAATGAGCCGCACGGAGGGGGATGTGAAGCGTGTGTTGGCCAAAAGAGGACAACTCACACCCGAAGATTTCATGACCCTTATATCTCCTGCTGCGGAGCCATTCTTGGAGCAGATGGCGGCATTGAGTCAACGCTACACGATGGAGAGGTTCGGAAAGACAATATCGTTGTTTATACCCCTCTACCTCACCAATTCATGTAGAAATGGTTGTGTATATTGCGGATTTAACTCCTCGAACCACATGAAGCGCACGGTGCTCACCTTCGAGGAGATGGAGAATGAGTTCAAGGCGATAAAGAAGCTAGGGCCGTTTGATAATCTGTTGATGGTCACGGGCGAGAATCCAGCGGTGGCAGGTGTGGAGTATTTGGCCAAGGCGTTGGATATTGCAAAGGGTTACTTCAGCAACCTCCAGATCGAGGTTATGCCCCTTTCGGCAGAGGATTATTCGACACTCGTAGGGCATGGACTCAATGGCGTGATCTGTTTTCAGGAGACCTATAACCGCGAAAAATACCCAACCTACCACCCCAAAGGGATGAAAAATAACTTTGAGTGGCGAGTGAATGGCTTCGACCGTATGGGGCAGGCCGAAGTGCACAAGATCGGCATGGGTGTATTGATTGGTTTGGAGGATTGGAGGGTCGACGCAACGATGATGATGCGCCACCTTCGCTACCTACAAAAGAGATATTGGAAGACCAAATATAGTGTAAACTACCCACGTATGCGCAAGGCCGAGAATGGAGGTTTTCAGCCCAATGTGATAATTAGCGATAGGGAGTTTGTGCAGTTGACCTTGGCGACGAGAATCTTTGACCACGATGTTGATCTTTCGTTGTCGACGCGCGAGCTACCACACATGAGGGACAACCTCGCACCTCTAGGAATCACGACCATGAGTGCCGAGAGCAAGACCGAGCCGGGAGGATATTATAGTTATCCGCAAGCTCTGGAGCAGTTTCAGGTGAGCGATGAGCGTCGTGCCGAGGAGATTGTCGCGGCCCTCAAACGCGTGGGACGTGAGGCTGTATGGAAGGATTGGGATAGGTCGTTGGATATAATGAAATAGATAGAGGGGGGCGAAAGGTAGTTATTTACTCCTCGAAATAGAACAAACCCCTTTCGTCATTGCGGCCTCCGAGCCGCAATCTCCACCTCGATTATTTAACGTTGCATTAGGGATTGCGGCTCGGAGGCTGCAATGACGGATATGCAGATTGCCATTAACCATTAAAATTTACAGCTCTTGCGAGCTGTTCGCCCTCCTAGCACTTTTTTTGCTGCACAAAAAAAGATGCTTTTTAGGAGTGGAGGGCGATTTTTAAAAAGTCAGAACCGAGGACTGCCCTACGCGGGCGGCGGCGGAGAGATCTCCGCGGATCCAAGAAAAACTCCGTTTTTCTATCCGTAAATATGAGGTTGATTATTTAAAAAACTATAAAACTTAAAGAAGCGTCATTATGGAGCTTGACTCTCAAAGATACATCCGCCAGATAGCCCTCGAAGAGGTAGGCGAGCAGGGGCAGAGACGTTTGGCCCAAGCGTCGGTGTTGATCGTGGGGTGCGGAGGTCTGGGCTCCCCGATCTCGACACTGCTCGCATCGTCGGGTGTGGGACGTATCATAATCGTTGACTTCGACACGGTGAGTATAAGCAACCTGCCGCGTCAGACCCTATACACAACCCCCGAAGTTGGTATCGCAAAGGTCGAATGCGCAAAGAGGCGTTTGGAGGCGATGAACCCCAATGTGGTAGTTGAGGCCTACAACGAGATGTTCGACATGGAGTTGGGCGAGAGGATTTTGGAGGGGGTAGATGTGATTGTCGATGGGTGTGACAATATGGCGACTAGGTATGTGATGGATGAATTGTCGCGAAGGTTTGGGATACCTTATGTATATGGAGCGATCAGAGGTTTCGTGGGGCAGGTATCGGTCTTTAACTACCAAGGAGCCAAAAGCTATTCGGATCTCTTTGCCCGCGAAAACTCAGCTGCAACTCAACCACCTCCGCCCGTGATGGCGACGACACCAACATTGATTGGAGCGATCCAAGCCAATGAGGTTATGAAGATTTTAATTGGTTATGGCGACACCCTATCGGGCAGGCTTTTAACCTTTGATAGTCGATCATATATGCTCAACATCTTCGAAATTTAGACTAAAGTGCGCTAAATTTGATTTTTTTTGGTAAAATTGTTGTGATTAATGGATTTTGTAACACTTCTTTAACATTAAAGTATTTACTTTGCACTCTGAAATAATTAAAAACACATGAGCCCAATTTTTACATTCGTTGTCATCACCCTTGGCGTACTCGCCATTTTTGACATCATTGTCGGCGTTGCGAACGATGCCGTAAACTTTTTGAACTCCGCAATCGGATCAAGAATCGCCCCCCTAAAGGTTATTTTGGGAGTGGCTGCGGTCGGAATCCTTGTTGGAACATTGACCTCATCGGGTATGATGGAGGTTGCGCGTAGTGGTGTATTTTATCCCTCTCAATTCACATTCTCAGAGATCATGATGCTCTTCTTGGGTATGATCGTCGGAGATATTCTTTTGCTCGACATCTTTAACTCTCTGGGACTCCCTACGTCGACCACAGTGTCGATGGTCTTTGGATTGTTGGGCGCTGCGGTGGGTATCGCTCTGCATCGTATAATCAGCGATGGCGCTTATAACCTATCGGATATGTCGCAGTTCATCAACACAGGTAAGGCGATGGCGATTATCTCGGCGATCTTGTTGTCGGTGGTGTTGTCGTTCTTGTTTGGACTTTTGTTTATGTATGTGTCGCGACTTATATTCTCGTTCCGCTACCATGCGCTCTTTAGCAAGCTAGGTGCCCTGTGGTGTGGAATTTCGTTTACGGGAATCATCTACTTCGCGGTGTTTAAGGGGCTTAAGAGCTCGGGGATGATCCCTCTCGAGGTGACTGACTATATCACAGCAAACACAGGTGTTTCGTTGTTGATGATCTGGAGTGGATGTTCGTTTATCCTCTATATGTTGCAGATGTTTGGGGTCAATATCCTCAAATGCACAATCCTCGCAGGTACATTCTCTTTGGCATTGGCATTTGCAGGAAACGACTTGGTGAACTTTATCGGAGTTCCTTTGGCGGGTTACGACTCATACAAAATGGCACTCGTTACGGGTGATATGAATATGACAATGGAGGCTTTGATGGAGCCTGCAAGGGCAAACTTCTTGATGTTGGGAGGTGCTGGCTTGATTATGGTCCTCACGCTGCTGTTCTCCAAAAAAGCGATGAATGTAACACAAACCGAGTTGTCGTTAGCTAATCAAAACGAGGGAAATGAGAAGTTCGATTCATCGGCATTGTCGCGTTCGTTGGTGCGTGGTGCGATGGCTATAAACAACTTTTACGAGATGGTTACCCCCAAAATCGTGCAGGATGCAGTGACTAAACGTTTCGAGCAACTTCCAGCCGAGGAGCGTGGAGATGCTACATATGACCTCATTCGTGCAACTGTAAACCTCACTGCGGCATCTATTTTGATCTCCATTGCGACATCGTTCAAGCTACCTCTCTCGACAACTTATGTTGTGTTTATGGTCGCTATGGGTTCGTCGTTGGCCGATAAGGCGTGGGGACGCGAGAGCGCGGTATATCGTATCACGGGAGTTGTAACGGTTGTTATGGGTTGGTTCCTTACGGCTATCGTTGGTTTCACAATGTCGCTTATCACATCGACGCTCCTAATTTGGGGTGGATGGATCGCAGCGATCTTGATTGTGACTTTCTGTTTGGTATTGGCTATTCGTAGTAACTTTTTCCATAAAAACAAAAAGGGTAGCGAAGAGAAACTCAAAAAGGAGATTGATATTTTGGCTCACAGCTCTTCGCAAGAGGTTCTTTACTCATGCACAGAGGATGTATTATCTACGACAACCGAGGTTATTAGAATCTATAACCGTACGCTAGTGGCTGTCTTTAAGGAGAACCGCAAGGTGCTCAGCCAGCTTAACAACGAGGCTATGGAGCTTTCGGAGATGGCTCGCGAGAGAAAATATAACTTGGTGGGCACATTGACCCTTTTGGAGAAAAACCATATCAATACAGGCCACTTCTATGTGCAGGCTATAGATTATATCTCGGAGGTGACAAAGGCGTTGACCCACATCACTGCCCCTGCTTACAAGCACATCGACAATAACCACCAAGGTCTGTCGCAAGATCAGATCAAGGATCTAATGGCGATCAACAACAATGTGGAGAAGATCTTCGACAAGATCAACGAGATGCTTAAAAACAAGGATTTCGCTGAATTGGATGCGGTGATGGATATGCGCGATGAGCTATTTAACGACATTGCCGACGCTATCAAGAAGCAGATCCGCAGAATCAAACAACATCCAGAGCAGGGCTCTACACGTTCGAGTGCGCTTTATTTGAATCTGTTGAGTGAGACTAAGGCTTTGGTTCTTCAGGCACGTAACTTGATTAAATCACAAATGTATTTTATCAACTCTGACTCTGTGGAGTAAGGGGCCAACAGATAAATTTTATATACGTCCTTTAAGTCTCCTCCAAATTGTTGGGGGAGACTTTTTTGTGATCCCACCTCGTCATTGCGGCCCTCGAGCCGCAATCCCTAGCGCAACAATGAGATTGCGGATTAAGTCTGCAATGACGAAAAAGGTTCGTGGCCCGCAATGACAATGTTAGTTGTACTCTCCGCTGTACATTTGGATTGATGGCCAAAAAAATCTATCTTTGCAGAGTAAAGATCACCTCTCAAGTGAGTTGTTCAGACCCATATCACCTTAAGACCCATCGAAGAATGAAATTTTGCCTTATAACTCCACCCTTTGTACAGCTCAATACACCCTACCCAGCGACGACTCAGCTCAAAGCCTATCTCAGGGCTCAGGGGCACGAGGCGTTGCAGTGTGATTTAGGGATCGAGCTCGCGGAGCAGATCTTTAGTCGCGAGTTTTTGGAGGGGGTGTTCGAGAGGGCTTTCCAAAGAGAAAGGCTGTCGCCAAAGGCGCAGATGGTGGCGATGAATAAGAGGGAGTATCTCAACACCATAGATCCTACGTGGCGTTTTTTGAGGGGCGAGGATTCGACCCTCTCGGTGCGCATTGCAGCTCGAAACTACCTCCCCGAGGGTGGGCAGTTCAAAGGGCTCAACGAAGATGATTTGGAGTGGGCGTATGGAACAACGGGGGTCGCGGAGAGGGCTAAATATCTCGCGACGCTATATATCGAGGATCTATCCTCTTTCATTGCGGAGGTGATGGAGTGTGACTTCTCGATCATACGATATAAGGAGCAGATCGCTATGGCAGCCCCAACTTTCGACCCAATCTATTCGGATCTATCGACCACCCCAAACTTAATTGAGCGTATGGCCATGGAGCTTATGGAGGCCAAGATCGAGGAGTCGTCTGCCGAGGTTGTGGGCTTTTCGATTCCCTTTCCCGGGACTTTGTTTATGGCGCTACGCATGGCTCAGGCGATCAAAAGGTCGGGGGCAGCGATCACGGTGGCCTTTGGGGGCGGATATGTCAACACGGAGCTGCGCAGCGTGAGAGATCCACGCCTCTTTGAGTTTGTCGATTTCCTCCTCTTCGATGATGGTGAGCTGCCTATCACAACACTTGCCGACCACCTCGAAGCAAAGATAGATAAAAACCAGATCAACTCAGCCAAATATATCGAGGATGGAGTGGTTGTAGACTCCTCGAATTGGGATAATGCTCTCGATTTCGACACCCTGCCACCAGCCGACTTCTCGGACCTTAAGCTCGATAAATATATATCGCTCGTGGAGTTCACCAACCCCATGCACCGCCTCTGGAGCGATGGCCAGTGGAACAAGATGACCCTCGCACATGGATGTTACCATGCGAAGTGTACATTCTGCGACACGAAGTTGGACTATATAGGGCGCTACTCAGCGGCCAAGGCATCTACGGTGGTGGATCGCATGGAGGCGATAATGAGGCAGACGGGGCGCAGCGGTTTCCACTTCACCGACGAAGCATTGCCCCCCAAACTCCTGCGCGAGGTGTCAGAGATAATCATAGAGCGCGGACTCACCGTTTCGTTTTGGGGCAACATCCGCTTCGAGAAGCGCTTCGACGATGAGCTGTGCGAGACCCTAGCACGCGCAGGGTGCATAGCTGTGTCGGGAGGTTTGGAGGTGGCCTCTCCGCGTATACTCAAACTCATAGAGAAGGGGGTGACAATAGAGCAGGCGGTGAGGAGCTGCGCGGCGTTCAACAACGCTGGGATCATGGTTCACGCATATCTGATGTATGGATTCCCCACCCAAACCCAAACCGAGGCTTTGGAGTCGTTGGAGATCGTAAGGCAAATGTTCGAGCAGGGAGTCGTGCAGTCCGCTTTTTGGCACTGCTACGCCATGACAGTCCACAGCCCCACGGGTTGCAACCCCTCAAAATATAACTCCCAAATAGTTGGTTCCACGGATAACCCCTTTGCCAACAATGGGGTGGAGTTCACCGATGGCGGAGAGGCTGACTGGTACACTATAGGGCGTGGGCTAAAGACCGCAACACAAAACTATATGCAGGGGCGAGGGTACGATATGCCCATCAAGAGTTGGTTCCCAAAGAGGTTTCGGAACCCTCAGGTGCCAAAAAATTTGGTCGAACGAGTAATGGATAATAGGTAATAATAGCTTCTAATGTCACGCGAATTAAAAGGAATAGTTATAGTCTTGGTGGTCTACCTCCTAGGAGAGATCATAAGTAGATTGATCGGAGGATTTATGCCCGGAAGTATATTGGGCATGATAATCCTCTTTGTGCTGCTCCAATGCGGAGCGGTCAAGGAGGAGGATATAAAAGGGGTATGTAACTTTATGCTCAACAATATGATGCTGCTCTTCGTCCCCGTCACCGTGGGGATCATGATTAGCTACACCATAATCAGTGATGACTGGATCTCTATTGTGCTGAGCGTTATGGCCTCCACTGCAATTGTGATTGTGGTGGTGGGGCGATTACAACAATTTTTGGGACGCAAATGGAAAAAATAATGGAACTTTTCGGAGATCTTATCTCTTCGCAGCTCTTTATGTTGACCCTCACGGTCGTGGCCTACTTTATAGCACAGACCCTATACAGGCGATTTAATACCCTGCTGCTGAACCCCATAATCGTATCGTCGATATTGGTGATCCTCTTTCTGAGAGCCACAGGGATCAAGTACGAAGATTATCTTGCTGCCAACACAATCATCAACTTCCTGCTCGGCTTCTCGGTCGTGCCGCTGAGCTACCTAATGCACAAAAACGTAAACCGCATAAAGGAGTATAAGGTATCTATCCTCGTCACAACATTCGTGGGTAGTGTGGTCGGTGTTTTAACAATCGTCGCTTTTGCCTACCTCTTTGGTTGGGACAAATCCATCATGGTATCGCTCCAACCCAAATCCGTAACCACCCCTATAGCCCTTAGTCTGAGCGCTAATGGTCAAGGTATAACAGCCCTCACGGCTCTGGTCGTGGCCATAGCTGGTATCTTTGGAAGCGTCGTTGGACCAGCCATCTTGAAGCTCTCGCGCGTCTCAGACCCCGTATCGCGCGGACTAGCCCTCGGATCAGCCTCGCACGCCATAGGTACAGCCCGAGCCCTAGAGATGGGGGCTGTCGAAGGGGCAATAGGCGGTGCCGCAATAGGGCTCATGGGACTCTTTACATCTATCATCCTCCCTGTAGTAAATGCCCTGTTGAATTCTTTTGGCTGAGGTTTTCTGGCCGAGGACTTTTTGCTGAGGACTGCCCTAACAGCGTGAGGCACTCCTCGGAAATAAACACTACCGCACAATAACGCTATTCACGATACGCACCTTACTACGGCGGTTGATCTCCTCTTTGAGTGCTTCGCGTTGGTGGAAGAGTTCGTGACGAAGGAGGCTCGATTCGATCTTGACATAGAGGATATGATTTTCGAGGCGGAGTTCACGCGTGAACTTAGCGACGCGATCACCAACGATTGCTCTCCATGTCTCGGGGAGTTTGCTTTCGGCGATTTGCGCCGCTATATATGGCCGCTTGAAAAATTCGTCCAATATATCACCGATCAATATTGTCTGTCGTCGTCTCATTGCTGTTCGTTGAGTGAGGGTATCCCATCATTAATTTCGAAGAGTCTATAGCGGCTCTCTATTTTGCTAAGTATACGTTCGAGGCGCGTGCGGTTGCAGTCCGAGATAAAGATCTGCCCGAAATCGGCTCCGCACACAAGGCGAATGAGTTGTTCGACACGTCCGGCATCGAGTTTGTCAAAGAGATCATCTAAAAGGAGTATTGGCTTCTCGGTTCTTATCTCGCTAACAAACATATATTGAGCGAGTTTGAGGGCTATGAGGAATGATTTCTGTTGCCCCTGTGACCCATATTTACGCAAGGGGTACCCCTCGATCTTGAGCACAAGATCATCGCGATGAACCCCGTGAGTGGTATACTCGTTGGCAAGATCTCGCGCACGTGCGGAGATCATCACCTCGTCGAAGCTACTCTCCAAAAGTGATGAGCGATACTCCAAACTCACCTCTTCACGCTCGCCACTGAGGGCGTGATAGAACCTCTCGACGAGAGGGGTGATCTGCCTGATGATGTCTCGTCGACACTCAAATATATATTCGGCATAGGGGCGTAGCTGTTCGTCATAGATAGCAAGCATTGTCTCCTCGCCACCACTCTTCAACACCTTGTTGCGCTGGGTGATAAGGGAGTTGTACTTGATGAGTGAGTTGAGATATTGTGAATCCAGCTGCGCGATAAACCCATTGAGGAAC
The DNA here is from genome assembly GCA_047173955.1 of Rikenellaceae bacterium. GTDB lineage: Bacteria > Bacteroidota > Bacteroidia > Bacteroidales > Rikenellaceae > Alistipes. The sequence continues at coordinate 22,076 of JBCQUO010000012.1, read as the reverse complement.
TTTCGTCTCTCCTCTGCCGCCTGAGATATAAGCGACGAATCTTGGGGAGAGACCACCACCACGGGGATCAACCCCACATGGTCGGCCAAACGTTCATACTCCTTGCTATTACGTTTCAAGATTTTGGTGTGGTTCCTCTGCTTGGTGAAGCTGCAAACGATAGCCTCACTTCTGCCATTAGACCTAGAGTATTCGCCATCGACAACAAAAAAATCACATCCATGTCTTACGTTTTGTCCATCGGTCATCGTGAGCATAGATTTGCACATCGAGAGATAATATATAGCGTCGAGGATATTGGTCTTTCCAGCTCCATTATCGCCCACAAAGGCATTTATGCCCGATTCGAAATCGAGTTGGGCCTGTTCTATATTTTTGAAATTTATAAGCGAAAGTCTCTTTAAAAGCATATTGTATGTCGTATTGTGTCTCGACAAAGTTACAAAAGATAGTAGAATGTACAACTTAGTCGCTCTTTTTTTTCTTATATACTATTGTTTTATCCAAAAAAATTGTACTTTTGTGTGCAATAGTGAAAAATAACAAATTAAAACTATAAATTTTATTATGTCAACAAACAAAAAAGTAGAGAGTCCAGAGGAGACTATCGGCGAGGCAATGAGCAAAACCGAACTCTTTATTGAGAATAATGGAAAGAAGATAACTTCTGTGATTTTTGGACTCTTTGTCCTCGCAGCCTTGATCTTTGGATTTAAGGTACTTATCTTGGAGCCTAAACTAGAGAAGGCTACTGCAATGATCGCAAATGCTCAAACAATCTTCGAGCAGGCTAATCCCGACTATCAAGCAGCTCTCGATGGCGATGCAAATGGCGCTGGTTTCTTGGAGGTTATTGGTAGCTACAGCTCAACCCCTGCTGGAAATGTAGCAAACCACTACGCTGGAATCTGTTACCTCCAACTCGGAGATTTGGACGCAGCATCTAAATATTTGTCTCAATACAAAGCCGTGGAGGGCGTTCCTGCTCAATTTATCAACGCTCAAAACCTTGGTCTCCAAGGCGATATAGCTGTTGAGAAGGGTGACTACGCGAAGGCTCTAACTCTATATGCTGGCGCTGTGGGAGCATCAGACAACCTACTTACAGCACCCAACTACATGCGCAAATCTGCTCTCGTAGCTGCTGCAATGGGCGACAACGCTAAGGCTGTAGAGCTCTATGAGGCAATCATCTCAACCTATCCATCTTCTATCGAAGCGCGTGACGCAGAGAAGTATCTTGGAGCAATCAAATAGTAAATAATGGCAACAAAAAATCATAACCTCTCACTTATCGACACCCCACTTCCGTCGGCAGAAAATATGCGCTTCGGAATCGTTGTCGCTGAGTGGAACCGTGAAATCACAGGCGCTTTGGCCGAAGGTGCTGTGCGCACGTTGAAGGCTGCTGGCGCTTTGGACCAAAATATCGAGGTGCGCTACGTGCCCGGAACTTTCGAGCTCGCTTTGGGCGCTCAGTTCTTTGCGCAATATACTGAGGTGGATGCTGTGATAGTCCTCGGATGTGTAATCCAAGGCGATACACGCCACTTCGACTACGTATGCGATGGCGTGACACAAGGAATCACCCAACTGCAACTACAGTGGAATATGCCTATCGGATTCGGTGTCCTCACCGTAAACGATACACAGCAAGCCCTAGACCGCTGCGGTGGTAAACATGGTAACAAAGGCGACGAAACAGCTGCTACAGTGATCAGAATGGTCGCTATGCAACACGAAATGGTAGAGAATGCCTCTGCCGAGGAGATCGCAGATCGTAAGGCTGTAAACTAATAGGTCTTTTTAAGAAGCCTTTGGTCAGAGGACTGCCTCTCTAAAAGCCGCCGACAAAAGCCTCCTAAAACACAACCTCTTACCGTTTATAGTTTTCTAGTTTTGCGTAATCGGGCTCGAAGCTGCTATACATATCTTGATACATAGCCTTGAGTCTCTCGGCTACTTTGGGGTACTCAGCGATTAGGTTTGTGGTCTCACCGGGGTCATTGCGCAGGTCGTAGAGCTCATAATCGTTTGTTCCGAAGTCGGTCAAGAAGCGGTGTTTAGTCTCGGGTTTACGCCCCGGGATTAGGAGTTTCCACCTGTCGTCACGCACAGCTACAAAGTCCGATATGAGGTTTGTTCCGGGAACAGAGACCTGCATGTAGCAGTAATTCTCGCGAGCGCTCTTCTTGCTCTTGGTGAAGAAAAATTTACTCTGGTCGACACCATCAATCGTCACATCCGTGGGTAGGTCAAAGCCACATAACGACGCAAATGTAGGGACAAAATCGACTGTCGCCATCAATCCATCTTTGCGCTGACCTGCCTCAATGTGCCCCTTCCAGCTAATTATACAAGGGGTCTTGGCTCCACCTTCATATGCCGAACCTTTACCATCGCGCAGCACTCCGGGAGTACCCCAATAGATCGTCCCGGGGTCGTAGAACTTGGCTGTGTATGAGCGATATACATATTGGCACCACGGTCCATTATCGGTCATATAGATTATCACGGTATTGTCACGAAGTCCCAACTGATCTACCTTGTCGAGGAGTCGTCCGATCTCGGTGTCTAGTTCATAGAGGGCATCGCCATAGAGGCTACCATGCGTTGTCCCGACATATTGTTCCGACACCCCGATGCGCGAGTGCAACATCGTGTGGGCGACATAGAGCAAAAATGGCTTATCCTCCTCGCGTTTATTCTCCAAAAAATCTATCGCCTTATCGGTATAGAGCTTCGAAAAGAGGCTCATATCGGTCACCAACTGATCTACGTCGCGGTTATCGTACATCTGCGATTTACCACCATCGTTGGCCCCCAATGTACCATAATAGTAGTCGAATCCTTGGTCATTGGGCACACGCCCCACGATAGGTTTTCTATTCGACACATCCCACTTTCCGATTGCGGCGGTTTGGTACCCGACACCCTTCAGCAGCTCAGCCATCGTTGTCTCCGAGGCTGGCATATCGAAACCTCCACTTCGCATAGGGTAGCGCCCTGTCAAGAGGGCCGAACGCGATGCACCGCTCACATGTTGCGCATAGCACTCCGTGAAGAGGGTTCCATCGGCAGCCAATTGGTTGAGCACTGGAGTTTTGTGGTTGGTGTTACCCATGCACTCTAGGTCGCCATACCCTTGGTCATCGGTAAAAATAATTAGGATATTGGGCTGTTCGCTCTTTGCCTCCGCAGGCGACACGAGGGGTAACATCGCCGCTACACCGATCGTTTTGTATAGGTTATTAAGTTCTTTCATTTTTTATTCTATTTAAATCACTCTATTCAGACCATTGCAAAACCTTGGTTTTGCTCCAACTCGTAAGGACGTTGAAATTTCGCCACCTTGCAACGTTCTCCTACAGTAGCCAAGTAGGTATACCGTTACGCTCCCACTCTTTGATCCTTGTCTCGTAGGTGTCGCCCGTGAATTCGGTGCGACCTGCTGGGATAGCTGGATTTTGGGGTATATACTTCTTGTGCTCCTCTATGACCGACGCGTAGGTGGGATCGAGGGCTAAGTTATTGTACTCTTGGGGATCTACGCGATGATCGTAAAGCTCCTCAGATCCATCGCGATATTGGATATATCGCCAATCGTCACTTCGCACAGCGAAGTTTCCGTACTTCCACGATATGAGGGTCGGAGGGGTCACCATGCTCTCCACGTCCCACATTATGGGGGATAGATCTTGCCCATCGAGGTGATCGTTTGTGGGCAGACCGCATAGGCTCACAAGGGTGGGATATAGATCCAGCAGGCTCACAGGGTGGTTGTAGTAGATATCCTTTTGCCCCACGCCTTTGGGGAGGGAGATAAACATCGGCACACGCGTAGACTCCTCCCAGAGGGCCTGCTTGCGATAGTGACGCTTCTCGCCTAGGTGTTGACCATGGTCGGAGCAGAGGACGATGATGGTGTTGTCGGCCATCCCCGACGCATCGAGAGCCGCCATAACCTTACCCACCTGCTCGTCCATAAAGGTTACACTCGCCAAGTAGGCATGGATAAGTTCGCGGTCTACACCCTCGCGTCGCTGCACATCGAACCAATCCCCCGCAGGCGATGATCCATAGGCTATAGCCTTGCCAAAGATCGGAATGTCGGACATATCATCCTCAGGTGGCGTGGTCACGATGATTGACTCGGGGTCATACATATCGAAGTAGCGGCGAGGGGCGGTGTAGGGGACATGAGGACGTATGAAACCCACAGCCAACATAAATGGATCGGAGGTTGCGCTTTGAGCTATATCCTCGATTTTGTCGACCGCCCACTGAGCTATCTGCTCGTCGTACATTCCCTCGGCAGGGATGTCGCCCTCGTCCAAGGGTCCTCCGCAGAGCGAATAGAAGCGGTTGTGTTCGCGGTAGTAGTTGATCGTGTCGATGCCATAGTCGCTAATATAGGACTGCACAAGCTGCCCTCCATCTTTGGGGAAGGGATAGAACATATAGCCTCTATAACCATAGGCCGATTCGCGGATATGATCCTCAATATTGCTCCAAAAAGATGGGGCATAGCCGCTCCACATATCATCCTTGCGATCCGAATAGTCGCATATTCCGTTGTGGAAAATTTTACCCACGCCGTAGGTATCATAGCCATTATCCTTGAAGTATTGGGGCAACATAGCGCTCCCCTCCATCACCTCGTCGTAGGTGGCCCCCATTGATTTGGTGTCGACATACCACCCCGACGTTGCAGGGTGTTTACCACTCAGCAGCGAGTTGCGCGAAGCGGTCGATACTGGCTGCGAGCAGTGGGCATTGGTAAAGAATACTCCGCGGCTAACCAGAGCGTCGATATTGGGGGTTATGGCTTGGGTGTGACCCCCCATCACCCCTATCCAGTCGTTGAGATCATCGACCATGATAAGCAGCACATTGGGGGTTTGGAGCTGCTGCACCTGAGATGTACACGACGCTCCAAAGGCAGCCATAGCGCAGATAGCTATACGGCTCCCACCCAAACAGAGGTTGTGTTTGTTAGTATGATTTGTAGTCTCCACCTTGATCGCTATAAATAAATGACTGCTCCATATCCTTCATCTTCAGCTCCATTCGAGCCGCGATATCGGGATGGTTAGCTATGATATTGGTAGTCTCATTGGGATCAAGGGTGATATTGTATAACTCGGGCTCCGTAGCGCTCTCTTTGTAAAGATATTTGTAGTCGCCATCAATCACCGCACGGCCGTAGATACCTTTATATATACGTTTCCAACCGACGAAGAAACTCTCCTCGCGCTTCATAGTGGGGTTAGTGAATGTTGGCACTACATTGACTCCATCGTTCAAATAAGCCTTGTATGGTTTGAAACTCAACCCTGCCAAATCTATAAGCGTGGGGAAGTAGTCGCATGTGATAACTTGACTCTTAACCTTCACTCCAGCCTCGATCTTTGCAGGATAGGTCATAAGGCTCGGAACCCTAATTCCACCCTCATAGACTTGGTGTTTATGTCCCTTGAAATCACCTGCCGAAGCGACACCCTTTTTGGTTAGACCATCCGCAGGGCCATTGTCGCTAGTGAAGGTTATGATGGTATTTTCGTACTCCCCGATCTCCTTGAGGTAGGCCACAAGGCGTGCAATTTGTTCATCCATAGCAGTTATACAGCCATAGTAGTGGCGTTGATCCTCGCTCTCGACACCCAAATCCTCATACATTTTAAGATACTCAGGACCTGCGACAACAGGTTCGTGAGGGGTGTGAAACCATACACACGACATAAATGGCTGCCCCTCCTTTACCGCTTGGTCGATAAAGGGGATCACGCGGTCCATAATAATGCGCGAGTCATCGCCGCTTAGGTTCTCGGTCTCGACAACACCATTGTGGACATACCTCGATCCGCTCCAATTCTCACTTCCATCACTACCCCACTGATTCCACCCTTTGGGAGTGAGGGTTGGGTCCCATGTCGGCACAGCCGAACGGGTGGCAAAGACCTCGTCGAAGCCGTGATGCTGCGGTGGCGAGTAGTATCCTCGATCACCCCCATAGGGCTCAGCCTCGATCCATCCCAAGTGCCATTTGCCAAAGAAACCAGTTGCGTAACCATTACTTTTACACACCTCAGCTATTGTGACCTCGCCATTCTTAACGGCTCCCGTGTGGGCTGCATATATACCCATACGGAATGGGTTGCGACCCGTTAGGATCGAAGCACGCGAAGGTGAGCTGAGTGGCGACACAGTGCGGAAGTTCTCGAACTCGACACCCTGCTGCGACATTGCATCGAGCGCTGGGGTCTTAACAACCGAGTTTCCATTGAATCCCACATCACCCCAGCCCAAATCATCGGCCAAGATGATTATGATATTGGGTGACTTCGCCTCTTGTCCATAGGCTAGGTTGGGGGCTACGACACCTCCCACAGTCGCTAAAGTAACGGCTTTGATCGAAGTTAAAAGTTCTCTTTTCATTTATTTCGTGTTTTATTTTAGTTTCCTTCTTCTTATTCATTAAATATAAATCGTCATTGCGGACTCCGATCCGCAATCTCACACATAAAGTTTCGCTAGGGATTGCGGATCGGGGTCCGCAATGACGCTAGGAATTATTAGTAATTCTTATAAATCTTTATGGCGTTCAAGATCGGTTCTCCCAACACTTTACCGAACTCTACGCTAAGCCCCTGACCATCGACCACATCGACCACAAACTTCTTAACGACAGCCCTCTCCGAGCCATACTGTTGGGCGATGTCGAGACCCGAAATCTGCTTGATGCCATTTATCGAGATGTCGAAAACGCGTGCCTCGAAATCCTCGACTATAGCGTCATTGCCAAGGTTGTAGGCCAAAGCCTCGCGCTCCTTGCCCGACTGTAGCTCACATAAATATAGGTATACAGAGTATCGCCCATCGGGGAGATCCGCCACAAAGGCCTCCAACCCCTCACGTTGAGTCTGGAAGATAGGGTCATCTTCGGTGCCGAGGATATTGAGGTCCGAATTGGGCAAAGATCCATAGCGGGTCTTGGTCCTCACCGCCTCGCCACCTACATATCCCCAACTGCCAGACGAGTATTCCTGCTCAGGGATCCAACATGTTTCGGCCTTGCGCTCCTCGTAGTAACGCTTAGACCCCATCATCACGCTCATTTGGGTGAATGGGATCTTGTCTGATTTAAGATCCTTGGGGACAATATCGAAGTTCACAACCTCAGTGGCTGTGAATGGTTTAGAGTCAATCACGGCACTCGCCGAGATTATATTCTCGCCATGTTTATACTCCGCCTCAAAGGTCGCACAGTTATCGACAACCTTAGCTACACCCATCTCCACGCCATTGACGCTCAAAGTAACCTCCGCCGCATTGGTAAATACCAAAAGCTCTTGGCGCACTACCCCACTCTCGCCCACAGCCGAACGGCTCTTCCACGACGCATTGCCGATCTGAAGTACAGGCTCCGCAGAGAGACGAGCCTTGTAGAGGTAGTATGAATCTTTGCGCTCGCGGTCAGTGCCCGTGATGCCTTTATTGTTGACAAAGGGGACCGCATCGCGTCGTGGCTCCGAGTGGAAATCGTTGAGGTTCCAGATATTGGAGCCTGCGATAAAGTCGCGACTCATAATCTCGGGCAGGTAGTGGCGGTGATACCTCACGCCATACTCCGATGTGAAATCGAAACGCTCCGTGTGGTAGCCATGAAGACGTGGGTCGACATCGGCACCATATTCGGTGAGCAACATCGGCTTGTCGGGGAACATTTCGTGGTATTTGTCCATCGTCTTTTCGAAATCCGAAAAGGAGCCGCTATACCAGCCGCTATATACGTTCCACCCCAAAATATCGGGTATGGAGGTCAACCCCACCTCTTGATATATAGCTGGGCTACTATGAAAAGCCATCATCGTGTAGCGATATGGGTCCAACTCCTTGATCCTCTTCTCGATCACCGCGGCTACATTTTCGGTATACTTGAAGTACTCCGCTTGGTCGATCGACTCGTCGGTTTTGTAGGGGGGACGCAACATAATCTCATTCATATAGGCCCACATCACAATCGAAGGCGAATTGAAACTTTGGTAGACCATCTCGGTGGCCATCTCGACACTATTGTCCCTAAAGCCATCGCTCATGGTGACGTAGTTAATGAGCGGCACCTCTACGGAGGTCACAATTCCCAACCTATCGCACATCTCGATTATGGTTGGATCTTGGGGGTAGTGCGATATACGGAGGAAGTTACCCCCCATCTCTTTGAGGAGCTTTATGTCGCGAATGTGCATCTGGTCGGTTAGGGCATTTCCCACCCCTTCGTAACATTGGTGGCGACATGTACCGACCAATTTAAGGTGCTCGCCATTGAGGAAGAACCCTCGATCTTTGTCGAACGAGAACCAGCGCAGTCCCATGGGGGTTATTGAGCTATCTATAAGCTCCCCTTTGGGGGTCAAAATACGTGTGTGAAGTTGATATATATTGGGGTTCTTGGTGTCCCACAACATCGGAGAGTCAACAGATATATTAGCGACCACATCTATCTCTGAATCTACCTTAACGCTCTTTTTGACCACAGCGACCTTGGCTCCGTTGGGGTCCAAGAGGGTGTTTTCAACCACCACCTTTTGCCCTGCCCCCATATTATTTTTTAGCTTTACGGTCGCTACAACCTCTGCACTCTCTTTGCTTACTTCGGGGGTGGTGATAAATACTCCCGACGAGGCGTAGAACCCTGTGTTGATGTGTAGCTTGGGGACAAGCGAGAGGTACACATCTCTATATATTCCGCCAAAGAATGTAAAGTCAGCCGTTAGAGGGGCTATGTCGGGGTTGTATTTGTTGTCGACCTTAATGGCGATGGTGTTCTCCCCTTGGTGGAGGTGATCGCTCACATCGAACGAGAAGAAGGTATATCCGCCCTTATGGCTCCCCACGCTCACGCCATTCACATAAAGTTCGGTCTCTTCGTTGGCCCCCTCAAAGATGATATAGGGGGTATAGTTGCTCACCTCACGATCTACAACCAACGTTTTGCGATACCAACACTCGCCCCTATAATATTCGGGAGTGTCGTCCACAGCATCCACAGCGTTCCACGAATGGGGAATTGTGACACCCTCCCACTGCGAGTCATCAAAATCTACAGCAGCCGCTTCGGGCAATTGGCCTTGGGCAAAACGCCACGACTCGTTGATTGTGTAGGTCACTCGTTGGGCCGAAGCATAGGAACAGAGGGTGACGAGTCCGATGAGGAGCATCGAAAATTTATTTAGTTTCATAATCTTTAGGTTAGTGGTTAATGGAGACAACTCCTACCACAAAAATATAAATTTATTTTTAAAATATGGAGGATAGGTCACGCAATTACAAAATAGAGTTCAAATTTTACCATAAAATATTTGCTATCCCCAAAAAATCTAGCTAATTTTGTTGTATACGTATAATGCACCGCAATCAGTTAAACGTAAAACCTTAAATTGAGAGTTAATAATTATAAAATATAAAACCATGAAAAAAACATTGTCTACAGAGCAGATCGCAAGGATGGTCGACATTAGTGCCGTGAAGAGCGATTCGGCAACTCCCGAGATCGAAAAGATTATCGAAGGGGCTATTAAACACAACTTTATATGTGTCTTTGCAATGCCCTCATTCACCAAAATGGTCGTAGATCGTTTGGCGGACTACCCCTCGATCAAAGTTGGAGGTATCGTTGGATTTCCCTCGGGGGGCGAGACTTCGTCGGCCAAGGTGTTCCAAGCCAAGGAGCTCATCGAGATCGGGTGCGACGAGGTAGATATGGTAATCAACGTCGGCAAGCTCAAAAGCGGACTCCTCGACGAGGTGCTCGCCGACATCAAAGCTGTTCGCGAGGTGACACGCAGCGTTATATTCAAAGTCATAATGGAGGTTGCTCTGCTCACCGACGAGGAGATCCAGACTGCATCGAAGCTGATCCTAGAGGCTGGGGCCGACTTCGTTAAGACAGGTACAGGGTGGGCTGGAGCCACAACCATGCACCACGTAAAACTTATCAAGGAGAGCGTCGGAGACAAGATTTTGTTGAAGGTAGCAGGCGGCGTGCGCGACCTCGATACCCTTCTCGAGATGGAGGCGGCTGGAGTATCACGCTTCGGAATAGGACACGCCTCAGCTCTAAAGATCATGGAGGATGCTGCAAATAGATAGCCTCTAAAAAGTATGGCCTCTATTAAGGATATTGCGCAGGAGCTCGGGATATCGTCCACGACAGTTTCGTTGGTACTGACGGGAAAGTACCACAACGGCAGGATAAGTAAAGCAATGGTAGACAAAGTGTTGCACACAGCCAACAAGATGAACTACCACCCCAACATTATAGCCAAGAGCCTCAAATCGGGCTCTACAAAGAGTGTGGGGTTAATCGTCGCCGATATCACCAACCCATACTTCGCGCAACTCGTCTTTGTGATCCAAAACTACCTCCTGAAGTTCGGGTACACAACCATCATCATGAACACCAACGAGAATGTCAACCAGATGGAGAACACAATCACAATGCTCCATGACAGACGCGTTGATGGGTTTATTATTGTCCCAACATTTGGGGGAGATAGACATATAAAGAACCTGATCCGCCAAGGGTACTCCCTCGTGCTGATGGATCGGTTCTACCCCGAGATAGAGAGCTGTAGCGTGATGTCGGACAACTACTTAGCTATACACAACTCTGTCGATAGGTTGGTTGAGAGCAACGCCTCAGGGCGAATATATTATGTGAGCATAACAAACAATATGGTTCAGGTGAGCGAACGTCTGCGAGGATATCGCGAAGCAATGGAGAACAGAGGGCTGCTCCGCGAGGAGGATATATACCTCGTCGATTACGATAGCCCACAAAATCAACTTGAGTTAGCCATAGACAATATCCTAACCTCTGCGACAAACAACGACACAATAATCTTCGCCATAAATCGACTATCGACCATAGGGGCAAAGATACTTATGTCGCGCGGCATAGAGATAGGACGAGATATAAAGGTGGTATACTTCGACAAAACAAATACTTTCGACCTGCTACCCTACCCCACTCCTCACATAACTCAACCCATAGAGCAGATCGGCACCCTCTCGGCTAAACTCCTCCTCCAACAACTTAATAAGGAGGAGAGCTTCAAAGCCCAAACCCACCTACTACCCTGTAGCTTACACAATTTTTAATATAGGTGTATATCAAGAGGTTTTTTTAGAGGCTGTTTAAGAGGCTGGTCTGCCTCACGCCGGCGGGCGCACAGCAAGCTGTGATTTGTCCTCCTTGCGCTTTTGTGTTGCGGCCGCGACATGTGAAAATAATGGTTAATGATGAATGGTGAATGATGAATAGTTAATCATCATCGGCGTTAATCATTCATCATTCACCATTCATCATTCACCATTAATTATCTTCTACTCCTTTTTAAAGAGGTCGATCTCGCCATTTTCCGACTTGCGGAATATTTGCGCCAGCTCGGCAATCACGGGCGATACATATTCGATGGTGTCGGCCACAGCGTTTTTACCCCCCTCGCCCTTCACGCGATAGAGGATTGTGGCGTACAGAGCACGAAAACATAGCTCGGTGTCGCTCACAGAGTTTTTGATTACGGCGCGCAGGTCGGGTATCGCCTCCTCGAGCTGAGCATAGAGGGCTCTATAGCGTGCCCCGATGGGTAGCTTTAGGAGTTGGAGGTGTAGATTGTGCAGATCTGCTATTAGGTGCAGGGTGTGTTCGATGTGCCCCTTCTCCTCTTTCTCCTCTTTTTGGAGGAGCTCCGCGATCTGGACATACCACTCTAGGAGTGTTGTTTGATCTTGGGGAGATAGTTGAGTGCGTGGAGCTACAAATTGTGAATATATAGCTTCGGGGCTGAATTGGAGGGCACGGATAAGATCTTCGAGCTGCCATATATATAATATGTACTCTGCGATATTTTCGTGTCTTAGGCGTTGAGCTGTATCCATATAATAAGTGTGTTTTGTATATACGCAAAAAAAAGTGAGGTAAATCGGGGTATTCAACTCAAGTCCGGGAACCACCCCATTCTTGGTCTTAGTAGCGACATTCGCTACAACCGCCGATCTCCTCAACCAACCTAAAACTACTAACCTAAAAACTTCACTGCAAAGATACGGCAAAAAATATATCTGTGCAACTTTTTTCGACAAAAAATTTAAATATTAATAAACTTTTTTCTTCATTAGATCGTAACTATCTGATTTTAAAGGTTAAGCAAAACCGACCTATTTTTATTTATTTTTAAATAAATTTACAAACAACCGAAAACCTCTTATAATTTATTTTAAGATAGTAGAAAATGTTTAAACAGATTCTAATATTCGGATAATATTTTCATCGTTTGTTGGAGCATAGTTTTACCCATCAGCTCCAAGCCGCAGGTGTCGCTATCGGAAAATATAACTTGATCTACCTTATTGTCGTAGACGATCGACCCACGAGAGGTCGCGACACCGAAACCATCGGAGAAGGTGTAGTACCCTCGCTCGCGGAAGTTACTATCCATCGCATTGTGGCTAAAGTCAAACATCGAGTGGTCGAGCCCCATCTGCGCCAAGAGGGTCGCGACAATATCCATCTGCGACATATAAGTCTCAATCTCCGCATGCCCTTCGACAGCTCCTCCGCACCAAATCAGCGGTATACGATGGCGCTGCAAGCTATTGTACTTGGTCCCATAAGGGTATGGGTAGGCGTGGTCACCCGTGATGATGATAAGTAGATCATCCCACGCTGGGGTCCCTCTTAGCGCCCCAATGAGTTGCCCCACAGCGTCGTCCGAATAGGCAAAGGCATTGAGCACCTTGTCGGAGAATTTATCGTAGGGCACATCGAAAGGTTCGTGGCTGCTGAGTGTTAGCCAACTCACGAGGTAGGGATTCTCTTCGTCGTGGAGCTCTATAACGCTTTGAGCCACATACTCGCTCATCGTGGAGTCATTGTAGCCCCACTGCGAATTAGTCGAAAACTCAAACCCTACATTTTGCTGCCATTTGAGGCGCTCCCACCCTGTGGAGTACAACATCGAGGCCATATCGGTGAAGTTGAGGTCGCCACCATAAATAAACTCGGTGGTGTAGCCCACCCCTTGGAGCTCAGCGGCCAACGATGGGAGCTTATGGCTCTTGGAGGGGTACTTCATGATCGAGGTTTGGGGCTGTGCCGGGAAGCCATATATCGCAGCCGTGACACCTCTATCCGTGCGGAAGCTATTGGCAATTGCGTTGGTGAAGTTAACCCCTTCGTGGCTGAGTTCAATAAGGTTGGGCATGATAGCTTGTCCATCCACGCGCTCTTTGATAACGGAGTCCGAGAAACTCTCACCTATAATAAATAGGATATTGGGGCGCTCTGTGTTGAGTAGCTTAGGAGTCTCTCCGCATGTGGGGGTTTGGAGATTCTCTATATTTTGGACCAACTCCTCATCGCCATAAAACTGATATTTATTGACGAAATCATCCTCCTCGCCTATGGTCGAGAGGAGCGAAAATTGGGGATTCACCGCGGCATGGTTGAGGAATGTCTCGTTGCTGAAGTAGACCTTACTTAGGTTTGCAACCGAGGCTGTTACTCCACCACGTATACCGATAAAAATAACCCCTCCGCAGAGCAATATCACAACGGCAGAGAGTGTTGATTGCCAAATCTTTAGGCGAGGTGTTTGAAGTCTATTTGCGCACCATTTGTAGGTCGCAAACATCGCCACGAAACCAACTGTAAAAACCCCAACTCCAAGCGCCGCATCGCGGAGTGTGACACTCGCCATTGCGCTTTTAGGGGACTTTAGATAGAAGAGAACAGAGCTATCGAGCCTAAATCCCCAATATTCATACAACGCCAAATCGACCGCCATAATCAGCGATGCAAGGGCAGCAATAAAGGTGAAATATGAGAGAAAGACCCTTCGCCAATTTTTGTCGCTCAGAGGGATCCACACCGAGAGGATAAGCATAAGGAGTGGAACGGCGGTGATGTATCCAGCCACCGAGATGTCGAGCGTTATACCATTAGTAAATATCTTCGCCCACTCCCCCAAGCCGAAGTTTTTTGCGGTGTCGAGGTACGCGAGGAGGAATATAAATTTCTGGAGCGACATGAGCACTATCGACGAAAAGTATATCAATAGCAGATATTTGAAGCGTTGTAGCATAGTTTACGGTGTTAAGGTATTGTTTTTGAACAGACCATTGCAAAACGTTAGTTTTGCTCTGATTTTTAAGAACGTTGATAGGTGGATGAAATTTTAAAGATGGCGTAGTGGGCTGTGAGGGATCGTACTTAATGTACGTGACCGATCAGAGCTCTACGGTATCTTTGAAATTTCGCCGCCTTGCAACGATCTCTTTCAAGAAAACAGCGGCAAGGTATGAATATTCTGTTAAATTTCAAAGTAAGCGACAAATGTGTTTTGAAAAGTGAATAATTATCGTTATAGAGATGTTGAAAAGCGTTATTTGTGTGGTTAATATTTTGATTTCTGACCAAAAAGAAGTAAATTTGCAATCTTAGTATGTGTATGCTCTAGGGGTTATGTAACAGTGGCTTTCGAGGGGCAAAAAATTGATGATTATTGTATGAAAGTACTTAAATTTGGAGGAACATCGGTTGGCTCTGTTGAGAGCCTAAGAAATGTTGAGCAGATAGTGAATGGCTCGAGCGAGGAGATGGTAGTTGTTGTTTCGGCTTTTGGCGGAATAACGGATCTTCTTATCGCCACGGCAACGTCGGCCCATAAGGGTTGCGATTCATATAGAGAGACTCTCGACCGAATGATTCTTCGCCACCACGATATGATTGATGGGATCGTCCCATCACCACGACGCGCAGAGCTTAAGGCTAAGCTGCAACCTCTGTTCGACGACCTCTGTAATATCTACACGGGCATCTACCTTATCCGCGACCTTTCGCCCAAAACGATGGACACGATCGTGAGCTATGGAGAGAGATTGTCGTCGACAATTATATCTTACATCTTTGATGATGTGACACTTGTAGATTCGCGCGAGCTGATAAAGACAACACCTCAGTTTGGCAAACATGTGGTCGATTTCGACACCACCAATTCGCTTATCGAGGCGGCATTTGCGGAGTGTACAACTCGCGTAAAGCTATTGCCCGGATTTATCGCGTCAGACAAAAAGAGTGGCGAGATCACAACTTTGGGCCGCGGAGGTTCGGACTACACGGCTGCGATTTTAGCGGCTGCTTTGGGGGCAGATATTTTGGAGATATGGACCGACGTAGATGGATTTATGACGGCAGACCCACGCGTGATTAGCAACACATATGTGATCGACCACTTGTCGTATGTCGAGGCTATGGAGTTGTGTAACTTCGGTGCTAAGGTGATCTATCCACCGACGATCTACCCTGTTTACCACAAAGATATTCCAATCGTTATCCGCAACACATTCAATGTTGATGCTCCGGGAACTCTAATCACCAAAGAGAAGAGCAAGGAGGAGGGAAAACCAATCAAGGGAATCTCGTCGATCAACGACACAAGCCTTATCACCGTTTCGGGATTAGGCATGATGGGTGCTGTGGGTGTTAATTATCGTATCTTCAAGGCGTTGGCTAAGGGCGGAATCAGTGTATTCTTGGTCTCTCAAGCCTCGTCGGAGAACAATATCTCGATGGGTGTACGTAGTGTCGACGCTGAGCAGGCGGCAGAGCTACTCAACGAGGAGTTCTCACCCGAGATCGAGTTGGGTGCTATGGAGCAGGCCAATATCGAGCATGACTTGGCTACGGTAGCGATCGTGGGCGACAATATGCGCCTCACACCGGGTATCGCTGGACAGCTGTTCAATATCTTGGGCCGCAATGGAATCAATGTGATCGCTTGTGCTCAGGGTGCTAGCGAGACAAATATATCGTTCGTGATCCAGACATCGCAACTTCGCAAGGCGATCAATGTGATCCACGACTCGTTCTTCTTGTCAGACCACCAAGTAATCAACCTCTTTATTGCAGGTGTGGGTACAGTGGGCAAGAATTTGGTGGAGCAGATCCGCGCTCAGCAGCCTAAGTTATTGGCCGAGAAAGCGTTGAAGATCAATGTTGTGGGTATAGCTAAATCGAAGGTCTGCATCTTCGACCGCGCAGGTATAGATCTCGATAACTACGAGGCGTTGTTGGCGGAGTCGTCACAGGCGGCCTCTCCCGAGATTATTTGCGACGAGATCAAGAAGATGAATATCTTCAACTCGGTGTTTGTGGATTGTACGGCAAGCGCCGACATAACAACTATCTACAAGGAGTTGCTCAGCAACAACGTATCGGTGGTGGCGGCAAACAAAGTGGCCGCTTCGGAGGAGTATGACAAATATTTGGAGCTTAAGGAGATCGCTCGTAGACGCGGTGTGAAGTTCCTCTTCGAGACCAATGTGGGTGCAGGACTTCCGATCATCAGCACCATCAATGGACTTATAAATAGTGGAGACTCGATCACCAAGATCGAAGCTGTAGTGTCGGGAACATTGAACTTTATCTTCAATGAGATGACAGCTGACATCACACTCAGCAAAGCTATTATGATGGCCAAAGAGGCTGGATACAGCGAACCCGATCCACGTTTGGATCTAAATGGTTCGGATGTTGTACGCAAACTTGTGATCTTGGCGCGCGAGGCAGGATATAGACTCGAGAGAGATGAGGTGGAGAAGAACTTATTTATCCCCGATGCTTTGTTCGATGGTTCGGTTGAGGATTTCTGGGCAAACGTTCCATCTTTGGATGCGGAGTTCGAGAAGAGCCGCCAACATGCTCAGGAGAATGAGCTCAGGTATCGCTTTGTGGCTAAGTTAGAGAATGGCGTAGGCTCTGTGGGTTTGGTTGCCGTAGATGCTAAACATCCATTCTACCAGTTGGAGGGAAGCAACAATGTTGTGATGCTCACAACCGAGAGGTACAAGGAGCTTCCGATGGTGATTAAGGGTTATGGAGCTGGAGCAGCGGTTACCGCGGCAGGAGTCTTTGCAGATATAATCAGTATTGCGAATATTAGATAAGAATCATAAATATATGCGAATTAAGGTTTGAGAATTCAAACCTTAATTCGCCCCACTTAAGGGAGCAAAACCTTGGTTTTGCGACTAAGCCCACTCCCCTAGGGAGGGGGTTTGGGGGTGGTGTAAAGTATAATAAATGTAAAAAAAGCGAAAAAAGTTCAAACCTTAATTCGCATAATATAGTGATATAGATAGGAATCATGAAATATATAGTGATCTTGGGTGATGGTATGGCTGGCCACCCAATTGATAGTTTAGGAGGAAAAACAACATTGCAAGCCACCCATAAACCAGCGATGGATGCACTAGCCGCCGCAGGTCGTAGCGGCATGTTGGAGACCGTCCCCGAGGGGTTCACCCCCGGTAGCGAGATCGCCAACTTGGCGGTTATGGGCTACGATGTGAGAAAGGTTTTCGAGGGTCGTGGATCTTTGGAAGCTGCGAGCATGGGTGTTGAGATTGAGGCTGGAGAGATGGCCATGAGGTGCAATATCATATGTATCGAGGATGAGAAGATCAAGAACCACTCGGCAGGTCATATCTCCAATGAGGAGGCCTATGAGCTGATAGATGCTTTGCAGGCGGAGTTGGGTGACGATGTTGTGAGTTTCCACAAAGGGATCTCGTATCGCCACTTGTTGAAGATCAAGGGGGGAGATAAGAGCCTTAAATGCACCCCTCCGCACGATGTCCCGGGGACCCCTTTTATGGATGTGATGATCGAGGCGACAGAGGCCAAAGGTGAAGATACAGCAAAGTTACTCAACGAACTTACTATTAAGTCGCAAGAGATTTTGAAGAGACACCCCGTAAACTTGCGTCGCGCGGCAGAGGGCAAAGATATGGCAAACTCGATTTGGGCGTGGTCACCGGGCTACAAACCTCAAATGGAGACCATGCAACAGAAATACAGCAACATCAAGAGCGGTGTTGTGATCTCGGCAGTGGATCTGATTAAGGGAATCGGAGTCTATGCAGGGCTGGAGCCAGTCGCTGTCGAGGGGGCTACGGGGCTCTACGACACCAACTACGAGGGCAAGGTGGCCGCTACGATCGAGGCTATAAAGAGCCACGATTTCGTATACCTCCACATAGAGGCTAGCGATGAGGCTGGCCACGAGGGAGATATAGAGCTAAAGTGCCGCACGATAGAGTATCTGGACCAAAGGGTCGTAGCGCCAATTATGGCTGCTGTGGCTCAGATGTCGGAGCCTGTGACAATAGCTATGTTGCCCGACCACCCTACCCCATGTGAGCTTAGGACCCACACGAGGGAGTCGGTGCCATTTGTGATTTGGAACCCACTTCACGAGGCCGATTCGGTTATGGCCTACGATGAGGAGTCGGCAAAGGGAGGGGCTTATGGTGAGCTTTCGACGGTGGAGTTTATGGATGAATTATTGAAAGAGTAAAAAATATAAAATAGGATTTATGCGTTATTACAGCACAAATAAAGAGAGCCAGTGGGCTACGCTCGAAGAGGCGGTAGTCAAGGGGTTGGCACCCGACAAGGGTCTATATATGCCAGAGAGCATCAAGGAGTTGCCTGCGTCGTTTTATGAGAATATCGACAAGATGTCGTTCCAAGAGATCGCCTGCGTGGTGGCCGATGCGTTCTTTGGCGAGGATGTCGACGCGGAGAGTCTCAAGGCGATTGTGTATGACACACTTAGCTTCGAGACCCCAGTTGTAGAGGTGGAGCCCTCAATCTACTCTTTGGAGTTGTTTCATGGTCCAACGCTCGCTTTCAAGGATGTGGGCGGACGATTTATGGCACGTCTTTTGGGGTATTTTATCGCAAAGGAGAAGAAGGAGTTGGTCAATGTTTTGGTGGCAACTTCGGGAGATACAGGTAGCGCTGTAGCCAATGGCTTCTTGGGCGTGGATGGTATCCATGTATATGTTCTTTACCCCAAAGGAAAGGTGAGCGCGATCCAAGAGGTGCAGTTCACAACTTTGGGACAAAATATCACCGCTTTGGAGATTGAAGGTGTCTTTGACGATTGCCAAGCTTTGGTGAAGCAGGCGTTTATGGATGAGGAGTTGAATGGTCACATGAAGCTCACCTCTGCCAACTCAATCAACGTAGCGAGGTTCTTGCCCCAAGCCTTCTACTACTTCAACGCCTATGCGCAGTTGAAGCGCGAGGGTAAGGAGAAGGATGTTGTCTTCTGTGTGCCAAGTGGAAACTTTGGTAATATCACCGCTGGACTTATCGCAAAGAAGATGGGGTTGCCCGTGAAGAGATTTATCGCGGCCAACAACTCGAACGATATATTCTTTGAGTATCTCAAAACAGGGGTCTACACCCCACGCCACTCGGTAGCTACGATCGCTAACGCTATGGATGTGGGTGATCCAAGTAACTTCGCCCGCGTATTGGAGTTGTATGGCAACTCGCACGAGGCTATCAGCGCCGAGATCTCGGGCTGTGCTTATTCGGACGAGCAGATCGCGGAGACATTGAGCGAGGCATTTGGACGCACGGGCTACCTTTTGGATCCTCACGGAGCGTGTGGCTACAGAGCACTTAAGGAGCAGTTGGCGGATGGCGAGATGGGAGTATTCTTGGAGACAGCTCACCCAGCTAAGTTCAAGGAGACTGTGGATTCGATCACAAAGGGTGATGTAGAGATCCCAGCTCCATTGAAGGCCTTTATGAGCGGCGTGAAGCAGAGCGTAGAGATGGGCAAAGGCTTCGAGGAGTTTAAGGCATATTTGATGCAACAATAATACAATTCACCTATATATAATAGGTAGTGATTGTGGAAATATATTTAAAAATATTATTTAACTGAAAAGATAAAATATTTTTCAAAAAAGCATTGTTATTTTTTTAACATTAAAAATATTTTTGTATCTTTGCATCACAAAAGCTACCTTAGAGGTGGTTTTTAGAGACAAGAGATTTATTAACAAACAAAAACAATATTAACTATGGCTACAATTGATTTGAGCAAGTATGGCATCATCGGTGCAACCGAGATCGTCCACAACCCATCTTACGATCTTCTTTATGCAGAGGAGACTAACCCATCATTGGAGGGTTTTGAGAAGGGTACTGTAACCGAGATGGGTGCAGTAAACGTAATGACAGGTGTTTACACAGGTCGTTCACCTAAAGATAAATTCCTTGTAATGGATGAGACTACTAAAGATACACTTTGGTGGACATCAGACGAGTACAAGAACGATAACAAGCCAGTAACAGAGGCTGCATGGGCTGATCTTAAGAAGATCGCAGTAGACGAGCTTTCAGGCAAGAGATTGTTCGTAGTTGATACTTTCTGTGGAGCTAACGAGAACACACGTCTTAAGATCCGTTTCATCATGGAGGTTGCATGGCAAGCTCACTTCGTAACAAACATGTTCATCCGCCCATCGGCAGAGGAGCTTGAGGCTTACGGAGAGCCAG
The DNA here is from genome assembly GCA_047173955.1 of Rikenellaceae bacterium. GTDB lineage: Bacteria > Bacteroidota > Bacteroidia > Bacteroidales > Rikenellaceae > Alistipes. Next base: position 1,651 of record JBCQUO010000012.1, on the reverse strand, counting down.
ATTTCGTAGTTGTTAACGCTTCTAAGGCTAAGGTTGAGAACTACAAAGAGTATGGTTTGAACTCAGAGACTGCTGTTGTTTTCAACCTTACAGAGAAGATGCAAATCATCCTTAACTCATGGTATGGTGGTGAGATGAAGAAGGGTATGTTCGCTTACATGAACTACTTGTTGCCACTTCGTGGTATCGCAGCTATGCACTGCTCGGCTAACACAAACGAGAAGGGCGAGACAGCTATCTTCTTCGGATTGTCTGGTACAGGTAAGACTACTTTGTCTACAGATCCTAAGCGTCAACTTATCGGTGACGATGAGCACGGATGGGATGATGACGGTGTATTCAACTTCGAGGGTGGATGCTACGCTAAGGTTATCAACCTTTCTGAGGAGCATGAGCCAGATATCTGGAAGGCTATCCGTCGTGATGCTCTTTTGGAGAACGTTACAGTTGCTGAGGATGGTAAGATCGACTTCGCTGATGGTTCAACTACAGAGAACACTCGCGTTTCTTACCCAATCAACCACATCGAGAACATCGTTCCACCACCATCAAAGGCTCCAGCAGCTAAGAAGGTTATCTTCTTGACAGCAGACGCATTTGGTGTATTGCCTCCAGTTTCTGTTCTTACTCCAGAGCAAACTCAGTACTACTTCCTTTCAGGATTTACAGCTAAGTTGGCTGGTACAGAGCGCGGTATCACTGAGCCTACTCCAACATTCTCTGCTTGTTTCGGTGCAGCGTTCTTGACTCTTCACCCAACAAAATATGGTCAAGAGTTGGTTAAGCGTATGGAGCAATCAGGTGCTACAGCATACCTAGTTAACACAGGATGGAATGGTACAGGTAAGCGTATCTCTATCAAAGATACACGCGGTATCATCGACGCTATCCTTGATGGTTCAATCGACACAGCTCCAACTAAGCAGTTGCCATTGTTCGATTTGACAATCCCAACAGCTCTTCCGGGTGTAGATCCAGCTATCCTTGATCCACGTGACACTTATGCAATAGTTGCTGAGTGGGATGTTAAAGCTCAGGATTTGGCAGGTCGTTTCGTTAAGAACTTCGTTAAGTTCACAGGAAACGAGGCAGGTCTTGCTTTGGTTGCTGCAGGTCCACAATTGTAATATCTTTAACAAGATATATATTTCACGAGAGATCTCCCTTATCGGGGAGGTCTCTTTTTTTTGTGTCACAGGATTTGCGGTTGCGTGTGGAAGTTGCGCGCGTGGAAGTTCACCTTCAGTGAACGTTTAATATGAATAAAGTGTCACGGACCTTGAAAGTTAACTTTCGGGCCATGACACTCTATTCATATTACCCCTTTCAGGGGTCTCCACGCGCGCAACACCACCCCTCAACCGAGGTGATATCACTCACTACTCATTATTATTTTTCATATTTGACCCCAACCCCAACCCCCCTCCCTTAGGGAGTGGGCTTAGTCACAAAACATTCGTTTTGTTCCCTTTATTCACCATTAAATTTACAGACTGAGTAATACTGAATAGGGCTGGGACAAGCTGAGACATACTGAGACAAACTGAGACATACTTAGTCGACCCTTAAGAACCACAATATCCGATTTCAGTATATTCCTGAGGTCGGATATTCTTTCTGATATATTCACAGATATATACCCACAAGAAAG
>JBCQUO010000084.1:0-6505 GCA_047173955.1 Rikenellaceae bacterium | reverse complement strand
ATATTTCGGAGCTGTTTACCGAACCAATATCAAATCAAAATGTCAATGAACAATTAAATTTATTTTAGGCTGGAGGTTTAACGCACCAGCAGTAATTTAAAATATATATCCTCTCTACTCCGTAGCCCCTCCGATTCGTTGACGCACAACCTCAAAGAGCATGATAGCTGCTGCAGCCGACACATTCAGAGACTCGATATGGCCAATGAGCGGAATAGCCAACTGCTCGTCACACAACTTAAGGACCTCCTTAGATATACCCTTATCCTCGGCCCCCATAACCAAAACTGTCGGGCGCTTGAAATCGGCATCGTAGATCAGTTTGGTGCTCTTCTCCGTAGCTGCCACGATCTGGTACCCCTCGGCTTGTAGGGCCATAAGTGTTGTGCGGATCGACCCCACGCGACACACGGGGATCGAGGTCAAAGCTCCAGCCGAAGCCTTCATAGCGTCGGCATTGACAGGGGCTGAGTTCTTGAGAGGGGTGATAAGTCCGTGGGCCCCTGCACACTCCGCACTACGTGCTATACCTCCGAAGTTACGCACATCGGTCACACCATCGAAAACAACAATCAACGGGGTCTCATCCTCGGGCACACGCTCCAAGATATCCTCCACATCGACATACTTGATAGCCGAAATTTGAGCTACCACACCTTGGTGATTACCTCGCGTTAGGCGTGCCAACTTCTCGACTGGCACCTCCTGCACCCTAAGGTGGTGGCGAAAACAAAGATCCCTAAGCTCAGTCATAAGCTGACCCTCGGCCCCTTTGCGTACGTAAATCTTCTCGATCTCTTTGCCCGACTCAATAGCCTCGACCACTGGGCGTATTCCAAAAACAATATTCTCCATTACCTCTTTTCCTCCAATATTTCGACTTCGTAGGATAACCTCTCCCACTCGGTCATTAATTTTTCATATTTTGATTTGAGCTCCGCGTAGCTCTTATAATCCTCCTCGTTGTAGTTCTCGGCCATGCGACCATCCAGCTCCGCGATCTGCGACTCCACATCGCCCAATTGGGACTCTACCCCCTCGACCGCTTTGCGCGCTTTGCGCAGTAACTTCTCCTGCTCCTTGCGCTGCTCATACGACATCTTGCCTGCCGAGGGCTCCGCACCTCCACTCACCGCAGCGTTTGGTGATGATGGCTTATCGCGGCGCTCTATATCTTGCATCGACTCCACTTTTCGCTTCTCGAGGAAGTAGTAAATACCCCCCAGATACTCTCTCACGCCACCCTCGCGGAACTCATAGACTCGATCCACAAGGCCATCCAAGAAGTCACGATCGTGCGACACCAACACCACCGTGCCATCATATTTAATTAGCGCCTCCTTCAATATATCCTTCGAGCGCATATCCATATGGTTGGTCGGCTCATCGAGGATAAGGAGGTTGTAGGGCTCCAACATAAGTCTCGCCATAGCTAGGCGCGACCTCTCACCGCCCGAGAGCACCTTCACCTTTTTATCTATATCTTCGCTCCTAAACAAAAAGGCCCCCAATATATCGCGCAGGCGTGTGCGGATATCACCCACCGCGACTCGATCCAACGTATCGAAGACCGTAAATTCGCCATCCATCAGATCATCTTGATTTTGGGCGAAGTAGCCGATATTGACATTGGCACCCATCTTGATCGACCCTCGCGACACATCCAATTCACCGAGCAGCATCTTGGCCAACGTACTCTTACCCTCGCCATTACGCCCCACAAGGGCGATCTTCTGCCCCTTCTCGATTATCAAGTTCGCGCCGCTAAAGACATGCTTCTCGCCAAAACTCTTGCCCACATCCTTAATCTCCGATACGATCTGCCCCGAGCGCGGAGCTGGTGGGAACTTAATATTCATGCGCGACAAGTCATCCTCCTCGATCTCTATGCGATCCAACTTCTCGAGCTGCTTGATGCGTGACTGCACCTGATTGCTCTTGGTGGGTTTATATCTGAACTTCTCTATAAACTCCTCATTCTTCTCGATCAAGCGTTGTTGATTTTCGAAGGCGGCCATCTGCTGTTCGCGCCTCTCGGCACGCAGCTCCACATATTTGGAGTATGAGACTTTGTAGTCATACGACCGCCCCAAAAGAAGCTCCACCGTGCGGTTGGTCACATTATCCAAAAAGGCGCGGTCGTGCGAGATCAACAGCACCGCACCGCTATATGACTTCAAATAATCCTCCAGCCACTGTATACTCTCGATGTCGAGGTGGTTGGTGGGCTCATCCAACAAAAAGATCGAGGGTCTGCGCAACAGCAACTTAGCCAGCTCGATACGCATACGCCATCCGCCCGAGAACTCACTCGTCGCACGTCCGAAGTCCGAACGCTTGAAACCCAATCCCAACAGTGTCTTTTCGATATCTGCCTCGCGCGTGTCGCCTCCCAAGATGTGGTAGTGGTCGTTGGCCTCACCCAATTTATGGATCAGCTTCGAGTACTCCTCACTCTCGTAATCGGTGCGCTCGCCTATCTCGATGGTTATACGTTCGATCTCGCGCTCGATCCTAATCACCTCCTCAAAAGCCTTGGCCGTCTCGTCGACCAAAGTTGTTGTGTTGGCTACCCTCATCTGCTGAGGCAGGTAACCCAACGTGCACGCTCCACTGATCGAGACCCCTCCCGATGAGGGTTGTTGCTCCCCCATGATGATCTTTAGGAGCGTGGTCTTACCAGCTCCATTGCGCCCCACAAGACCGATACGATCCTTGGGGTTAATCATGAAAGATATATCTTCAAAAAGTTGTGTGCCACCGTAGCTCACACCTACGCCATCTAATGAAATCACGCCTCTTAGCTTAGGAATTTAAAATATTCAATATCTCTTTGTGCGGATCCTCCGCCTTGAAAACTGCATTACCTGCGACAACCACATCTACCCCAGCGTCAAAAGCCGCCCTAGAGTTCTTGGACGACAAGCCGCCATCCATCTCAATTAGTACATCCGCCCCACAATCCTCGATCATAGCTTTTAGTTGGCGAGCTTTGCTTAGGGAGTTTTTTATAAAACTTTGCCCTCCGAACCCCGGCTCCACACTCATAATCAAGACCATATCGAGGTATGGCAGATACTCCTGCAACACCCTCACATCGGTAGCTGGCTTGATCGAGATGCCGACCTTTCCGCCGCCATCCTTGATTAGCTGTATGCACTCCATCGGATTTTGGGTCGCCTCGAAGTGAAAAGTTACAATATCGGCCCCAGCACGCAGGAATTTATAGACATACTTTTCGGGATTTATAATCATCAGATGCACATCCAAAAACATATTTGTGTGCTCTCTGATTGACTTAAGTATAGGAAATCCAAAGGATATATTAGGCACAAAAGCGCCATCCATCACATCGAAATGGAGCCACTGAGCAGCACTCTCCTCCAACATTTTGACATCTTTGCCCAAGTTAAGAAAATCGGCCGACAACACGGATGGTGATACTATACGCATATTACTGTTTTAATGTGAGTTTGATAATTATCCACCTCACGATATTTTATTACTTTTAACGAAACAAAGTTACACAAAAAAAGCGAAATTAGGAAATTAAATGATGAATGGTGAATGATGAATGATGAATGGTGAATGATCTTTAGGTTAGAAAAACGCAGTTTTTCTTGGATCCGCGGAGATCTCTCCGCCGCCGCCCGCGTAGGGCAGTCCGCGGTTCTCGCCCTCCACTCCTAAAAAGCATCTTTTTTTGTGCAGCAAAAAAAGTGCTAGGAGGCGAACAGCTCGCAAGAGCTGTAAATTCAATGATCAATGATGGATGATAAATGTGCAACGTTGAACACATACGTCATTGCGGCCCCCGAGCCGCAATCCCTAGCGTAACATTACAGTGAGATTGCGGCTCGGAGGCCGCAATGACGGCTACATTATCTTCAAAAAAATCTCCCCCAATCTAACTTGGGAGAGATCTTTCATATTTCAATTATAATCCTTTTGAAACCATTGCTAAACGTTAGTTTTACTCCGATTTAGAGAACGTTTCAATTACTTCTTGCTCTTCTTGCTTGGCTTATCGTCCCAACGGTTGCTGCTCGATGAGAACATCGACCAATCGAAACCCTCGCTCGACATCACAGAGCTCGAATTATCTCTTCTGCGTGAAGGGGCTCCCTCGCCATCGCCATTTCTAAGCTCCGATTTACGAGCTACGCGTGTGGGACCTTTACGCTCCGATCCGCCCTCTGAGCGACGATCACGATCATACCCACCTTCGCGACGACCATATCCGCCCTCACGACGATCACGGCTATATCCACCATCGCGACGATCGCCACTGCGACGCTCACGACGATTTCCGCCTCTATCGTCTCTATCTCCGCGAGGTTTCCAGTCGCCCGAGTTATCACGTCCCCATGACTCGCGACGATCACCGCCTCGATCCGAACGACGTGAACCGCCTCCGCGCTCATCTCTTCCGCCACGCTCCTTGGTGATCTCTGCTACTGGGCGACCATTTTGTTGACCTAGGGTACGAACGATATTCTCCGCCTCGTTGAACGGAACATTCACAAACGAGTAGCTTTCTAGCACCGCCACATCGTCGATCTGCTTATCTTGAAGTCCGCACTTCTCTTTGAGCATCTCCACGATCTTGCGACCTGTATATCCATCTTTCTTACCGATAGCCAAGAACAGACGAGTAATACCCTTTCTGTCGACCGAGAATGAACGGATCTCTGGGTAGTTATTCTCGTCCAACTCGCTACGGAAAGCGAGGCGCAAAAGGGCCGACAAAGCAACCTCTGGCGAGTACAAAGCCAACAACTCCTCGGCCATATCGTAGTGGTCGCGGTGGGTGTCCGATGTGATAATATTGAGAAGGTCGTCCTTGATCTTATTACGCTTCATAGCGATAATATCTTGAGCCGAAGGCAACTCCTCGCGTTTGATCTCTGCATTCACATCGCGCTTGATAAAACCAAATTGGCGCATCTCGTTGCGTGTGATAAAGGTGATCGCTGTACCTTGGTTTCCAGCGCGGCCTGTACGTCCGATACGGTGCACATAGCTCTCTGAATCTTGGGGCAAAGCGTAGTTGATAACGTGAGTAAGGTTGTTGACATCAATACCACGCGCCGCCACATCCGTAGCCACAAGGATATTGAGGCTCTTCTCGCGGAACTTCTTGAGGGTCTTTTCGCGTTGCGCCTGCGACACATCTCCGTGGAGACCATCGGCTGCATATCCGCGACCCACAAGGTGCATAACAACCTCATCCACACTGATTTTGGTGCGACAGAACACGATACCGTAGAACTCCGACTCGATGTCTATGATACGAGTCAACGCGTCGAACTTATCGCTCTCGCGCACCTCGAAGTAGATCTGCTCGGTGAGGTTAGTGGTGAGAGTTTGGCTCTGTGCCTTAATCATCTCCACATCGCGCATGTAGCGTTGCGATAGTTTCACGATACGTTGTGGCATGGTAGCCGAGAACAACATAACGCGACGATCTTCGGGCGTGTGGCTCATAATCTCCTCTACATCCTCCACAAAGCCCATGTTCAACATCTCGTCCGCCTCGTCGAGGATCAGATACTTCACGTTGTCGAGCTTAAGTGTTCCACGGCGAATATGGTCCAGAGTACGACCCGGTGTTCCCACCACGATGTCTACACCCTTGCCAAGTCTACGAAGCTGCTCACTCATTGAGGCTCCACCATAGATAGCTGTGATTGATAATCTACGCTCTGCGTTGAACGAGTGCAACTCGTCTGCCGCCTGAACTGCCAACTCGCGTGTTGGCACCAAAATAATTGCCTTTACCCCCTCTATCTCTTTATCGACCTGTTGCATTACAGGTAATCCAAACGTCGCGGTCTTTCCAGTACCGGTTTGTGCTTGTGCGATAATGTCACCTGTACCTTCGAGTAGGCGGGGAATAACAAGTGATTGAATTTGTGTAGGAGTCTCGAATCCTTTAGCCTTAATGGCGTTGAGCATTTGACCTGATAGTCCCAATGCTTCGAATTGATCTTGTAAGTTCGTCATCTATAAATAATATTCGCCGCAAAGGTACGACAATTATTTTGGTTTTCACCATAATAGTTCCAATATATTGTCAATTTTCAACTTTTTTACACTCTCGAGAGGTCCAAACCAGAATTGTTACTACAATATAAATCAAATAGATAAGTATAACTTCTACTTCCGTAGCCTCCCACTCCACAAATCCCCAGCTTTGGCTCGCCACCCACTCCACCGTTCGCTCTTGGATCATCGCTGCACTCTCGATCAACAACCTCACAATCGGAGCCGCAATCTCCGCCCCAAATATCAACCACACCACCCCTGCGCAGATGATCGTCGAGAGGGTGAGCACCAAGAGTGGACCCACCAAGATTCCCAACATAGGGATGTACCCAAACGTATGGCTCACAATGGGCATCGTCGCCACAGCGCATGACATACCTATGCTGAGGGCCGAGACCAGAAAACCTCCCCCTCCGCCAAAGAACTCCCGATAGAGAGGCATGCCCCACAACAGAAT
>JBCQUO010000011.1:0-40568 GCA_047173955.1 Rikenellaceae bacterium | reverse complement strand
AGGCGACTCATAGTTTTTTTGCATAATTATTTAAGTTTTTATTAGTTTGTATTTGCTTTTTTTGTACACTCTCTTTCTAAGAGAGTGTAATGCGCGGTTGTATGCCCATAACAACGCGGTTTTACACTGTTTTTGCAAAACAGTGTAAAACAATTGTATAAATTTACAAGACTAATTATTTTGATATTAAACTGAAATGTAGTACTTTAGCTGCGCATTACACTCTCTTAGAAAGAGAGTGTACAAAAAAAGCAAATACAAACTAATAAAAACTTAAATAATTATGCAAAAAAACTATGAGTCGCCTCAAATTGAGGTGATTGAAATTGAGGTTGAGGGTGTGCTTTGTGCCAGTACGTTGGAGAGTATGTCTAATAATGGAAGCATTGGAAATTGGTAAAAACGATTAAGCAGAAGAGAAGATGAAGAGACTTTTTATTTCAGCCATAGTGGCCGCTGTCGCTATGAGTTGTGCCAATGAAGCGATTGATGACGCTGTAGATTCACCCCTCACTGACGAGTCGGCATGCTATATAAATGTATGTTGCAACGAGAATGCCGACACCCGTGTCACCCTCACCGAAGATAGCGAGAGTGGCAATCTGATTACAACGTGGGTTGAGACATTAGATTTTCTAGGTGTTTGGAGTGATGGATATACATTTGAGGGTTATGGTTACGTTGAGTCAGTGGATTCCGACGATAAGAGTCTCGCTACAATTAAAATTCCGATAACTACTACTCTAGGTGAGACTATACGTCTTTTCTTTCCATATCAGTATGGTACCGCTGCGACGATAATAGACAATAAACGTTATATTGGAATTCAGAAACAAACTATTGATATATCGGATCGTGGATTATATTCGATCGGTACTTATTACACCAATATGGTGAGTGATGAGTGTTATGTTTCGACTTCGGGATATGCTCCTTCGACTGTAGTTATGCGACATATAGGAACAGCCATCAAGTTGGGGCTTCGTTTCGAGAATGTGCCATCCGACGGCCTTACGATCGAGAGCCTTATGCTTGGTGGTGGTGATGGCGTTGCGATACCTTATGATGCTTACTTTGATTATACCAAAGATGTGACAGTTGATGATGATTATTTAACCTCTATCACGAGTGGTTATCTCAATGTTACAGTCTCCAACTCACCAACTATTGCCGAGTTTAGTAGCGACGATGCCGATGGGACTACCTACTACATCTATCTCAATGCTTTCCCATTTACCATTGCAGCGAATCAATCTATCGAGTTGTCGATCAAGCTAAGATCGGAGAGTGGTGGGCAATATTCAGGAACCTACACCGTCACCAACGGAGATGTCGAAAAGGAGATCAGTCGTGCTACCTACACCTCGATCAACTATCTCTGTGATCTAGATTTGGCCGAATCAAACTATTGGAGTAGCAAGGCGGCCGACTCTTTTGCGGGCGGAGATGGTTCAGCAACTACACCCTACTTAATCTCAACCCCCGAGCAGTTGGCAAAGTTGGCGGTGGATGTAAGTAATAAAACTACATACAAAGACAAATATTTTGAACTAACCAATAATATCGACCTAAGTGGTAATTATTGGTATCCAATTGGAGTTACAAGCTATTATGATGCGTTTTTTGGTGTTTTTGATGGTAAAGGTTACGAGGTTAGTGGGTTGGAGATAGATGATTCGTTAGGTTCTTACCAAGCCCTTTTTGGTGCTATTTATGCAGCGACAGTCCAAAATCTCGGTGTGAGTGGTTCTGTTGTTGGAAATATGCATGTTGGAGGTGTTGTGGGTTTTGCATCTTACTCCAAAGTGTTGTATTGTTACAATAAAGCGGATGTTGAAGGCGATTATAACGTTGGAGGAGTAGTGGGGTACACCATCCAATCATCAATAATCTCTTGTTATAATAGTGGTTCGATTGCTGATAATGGCACCTTAGATGACTCATCTTATATTGGTGGTATAGTGGGGTATTATAACTCTGGTGGACTTAATGTTATCTCATGCTACAATAGTGGTAGTGTTTATAGTTCGGGATATGCAGTAGGAGGAATTATTGGTCATGTAAATGGTTATAATGCAGTTCTGAGCAACTGCTATAATAGTGGTACTGTAGCCTCAGGGACAAGTACTATATTTACAAAATATTCGGCTGCCTTGGTCGGCGGTTGTTCAACAGCATCTTATACCACCATCACTGGTAGCCACTGGCTCGACACATCATCTGATAGAGCGTATTATTATGCTGTAACTATCGGTGATGATTCATATGCGGTGAATGATGAGACTTTGAAAAGCACAGATTTCCTCGAGAAGATGAATGGTTACACCACCACCTACAACGAGGCGGATCCAACCTACCCAGCCCTAGGGTGGATAGTGGGCACGGATGGCTACCCAACCATTGACTATCCTCTACCTGCTGACGAAGATTAGGGTTTGGTTACTAACGTGAGTTTTGGATAAGAAAAATAATATGAACCAACCTGAAAATAAGAATTTTTCTTATCCAAAACTCAGGTTACTACATATATTTAAAGCGATTGCGCCAACATATAAGTTGGCGCAATCGCTTTTTGGGGTCGTGCGGTCAATCATTCACCATTCACCATTCATCATTCACCGCCTTGCAACGGTCCTAAAAAAAGGCAACCCTTCGTGGAAAGGTTGCCTTTTAAGGTTATTAAAGTGAGTTTCGGATAAAAGGATAAAGAAACCTACTTTATTTGAACAGGTGTTAGATTACTCCTCTGTGTATGGAGTTACGTCAACAAGCTCAACATCGAAGTAAAGAGCCTCATTACCGCCGATAGCTTGGCCTACACCTTGCTCGCCATAAGCTAGCTCCGATGGGATCCACAAAGAGATACGTCCACCCTTACCAACAAGTTTCATTCCCTCTGTCCATCCGGGGATAACGCGGTTCAATGGGAACTCGATAGGCTCGTCGCTGTCAGCTGCTGTAGGATCTTGAGCCAAGATCATCTCCTTTTGAGCTGGGTCGCGATCTGCGAAACGGTTAGTATCGAAAATGTCGCCTGAGCGAAGAAGTTTACCTGTGTAGAGTACCTTAACTAGGTCGCGGTCGTCTGTAGCCATTGCAGAAAGGTCTCCTGCCTTCTCTATGCGATACATAAGTCCAGACTCTGTGGTGATAACACCTGATTGTTTAGCGATCTTAGCCAACTCGTCTGCCGATGCCTTAGCGATCTCTGCTGGGCGAACAACATAGAAGTAGTTGTTAAGGTATGCAACAGCAGCCTCATTGTCCAAAATAGGTGTTCCAGAGATCACGTCGCTGATCGCTTTGTTGACCCAATATGTTTGGAGTGGCATATCTGCATTGCGTAGGTTTGTACCCAAATCAATACCTAAAGCGTAAGATACCTCTGTGCGCTCCTCCTCGCTGATGAACATATCTGCATCTGCCTTAAGAGCTGCGCGAGCTGCTGCAACCTCATTTGGATCTGCGCCACCAACGATTGCGATGCTATCAGCCTCGTTGCGAGCTGTCTCGATAGCCATACCGCGCTCCTGACGCTTTGTCATGAAGTAGTCTTGAAGGATCACGATAGCTGCGTCGTGGTCGATAGTTCCATTCTCGAAAGCTCCTCCAGTCACACCCTCTGCGATAGTGTTATAGTTGAATGGAATATCACCCATATGAGAAGATACGCCATAAGCTACATTTGCTCCAATAGCGTACGACAAAGAGTCAAGTTTAGAAGCTTTTCCCTCGGTGATATTGCTATTTTCGCTAGCTTGCTCACCTGCACAAGATACCACACAAAGTGCAGCTACGGCCATTGCAGCCGTCAAAATTGTTTTTTTCATCTTTTTTATTAATGGTTTTATGTTTCTTTTTATCCTAAGGGGTGTTTGTTTCTCCCTCAATGTGACCTACAAAGCTATGAAAATAATTTGAAGATACAAATTTATTATAAGGTTTAATTTTACTAATTTTGGACACGATCTTTAAAAAATTGACTTTAAAAACTCACCTGTGTAACTCTTTGTACAGGCGGCAATCTCTCGTGGTGTGCCACACGCCATCACCTCACCTCCGTTGGCACCTCCCTCGGGGCCGATGTCGATGATGTAGTCTGCTACCTTGATGACATCTAGGTTATGTTCGATAACGATGGCGGTATTGCCCCGATCGACCAACTTTTGGAGCACATCCATCAGCTGGCGTATATCCTCGAAGTGGAGACCTGTGGTTGGTTCGTCAAATATATAGAGTGTACTTCCTGTGTCGCGCTTCGAAAGTTCGCTCGAAAGTTTTATGCGCTGACACTCACCCCCCGACAACGTTGTGCAGGGCTGCCCGAGGGTTAGGTATCCCAACCCAACATCCTGCACCGCCTTGATCTTTTGACTGATATGGGGGATGTGCTCAAAGAACTCAGCGGCCATATTGAATGTCATATTGAGTATGTCGCCGATATTTCGCCCCTTGTATCTCACCTCCAAAGTCTCGCGATTGTATCTCTTGCCTCCGCACACCTTGCATGTCACATATACGTCGGGCAGGAAGTTCATCTCGATTGTTTGAACACCTGCGCCGCGGCACTCCTCGCAACGTCCCCCCTTGACATTGAACGAAAAGCGCCCAGCCTTGAAGCCTCGGATCTGGGCATCGGGGGTCGCTTCGAAAAGTTTGCGGATATCGCCAAAGAGACCCGTGTATGTAGCAGGGTTACTGCGTGGGGTGTGGCCAATGGGGGATTGGTCGACCACCACTAACTTATCAATATTTTCGACCCCCTCGATTGAGTCATACTCCAAAGGTTGGTCGTAGGATCTATACAATTCGCGGCTGAGGATCGGGCGCAGAGTCTCGTTGATGAGTGTCGATTTGCCCGAGCCGCTCACCCCAGTGACACATATGAGTTTGCCTAAGGGGAACTCCACATCGACCCCTTTGAGGTTATTGCCTCGCGCGTTATGTATCTTGATGCTCTTGCCTATCCCTTCGCGAGGGGTCGTTGGAGCCTCTATTTTGCGTCGTCCCGTGAGGTAGTCAGCCGTTATGGAGTTCGATTTTTTGATCTGGTCGAACGTGCCAGCCGCAACAATCTCACCTCCTCGGCGACCTGCCAGAGGGCCCACATCGACGATGAAATCTGCCGCCTTCATCATATCTTCGTCATGCTCCACAACGATCACCGAGTTACCAGCGTCGCGCAGCCCTTTGAGCGAATTTACCAAACGTTGGTTGTCGCGTTGGTGCAGACCGATGCTGGGCTCATCCAAGATGTACAGCACATTGACCAATTTCGACCCCACCTGCGTGGCGAGGCGTATGCGTTGGCTCTCACCTCCCGACAACGATCTCGAGGCGCGACTAAGCGACAAATAGCCAAGCCCCACTTCGCGCAGGAACCTGAGTCTTTCGCGGATCTCTTTGATTATCTCGGTGGCTATGTTTATCTCCTTGGTGTTCATGTGCGACTCGATGCTCTCCATCCACACCGCGAGCGAGTCGATCGACATAGCGCATAGGTCGGCGATGCTCCTCTCTCCGATCTTAAAGAATGTCGCTTCGCGCCTTAGGCGGCTGCCCCCACACTCGCTACATTTTTTTGTCACCAAGAACTGTTCTCTCCACTTCTGCCCCTTGCGGCTGTCGGGATCTACCGTACCTGCGATATATTCGGCCATACCCTCCCAAGCCATCAACTGCACACCGTGGTTGTAGGTGAACTCCGCCATATTGATACGCAGAGGTTCCGAGTCGCCATACAAAATAGCATTGAGCCCCTCCTCGCCAATTTCGTCTATTGGGTCGTCCAGCGTAAAGTCGTGACGTTGGCCCAGAGTGGCGATCAAAGCAAAGAGCATGTTGTTTCTGAATTTACCCAGAGGTTCGACCCCTCCTTCGCGAAGCGAGAGCTTGGGGTTGGGGATTATCTTGTCGCTGTCGTAGACCGCCTCCTCGCCCAAACCGTTACATTTGGGGCAGGCTCCTTTGGGTGAGTTGAACGAGAAGGTGTAGGGTGCAGGCTCCTCGAAGGCTACCCCTGTGGTGGGGCACATTAGGTGGCGCGAATAGAAGCGCGCGGTGTCGGCCTCGTAGTCATAAATAGACATCGTACCCTCGCCTTGGCGCATAGCCTCGTTGAGCGATTTTTTTATGCGTTCAGGATCCTCGGTGTCGACCTTCAAGCGGTCGACAACCAGATCTATATAGTGTGTTTTGTAGCGATCCAACCTCATCCCCGACGAGAACTCAACCATCTGCCCATCTATGCGAGCATAGATATACCCCTTCTTGCGTAGGGTCTCAAAGAGTTCGCGGTAGTGTCCCTTACGTCCCTTAACAATCGGGGCCAAGAGTGCGACCTTGCGACCTGCGTAACCCTCGACAATCAAATCGACGATCTGGTCGTCGGAGTAGTGGACCATCTGTTCGCCACTGTTGGGCGAGTAGGCACGCGAAGCGCGAGCATAGAGCAGACGCAAGAAGTCATTAATCTCGGTCACCGTACCCACCGTCGATCTCGGATTTTTGTTGGTGGTCTTTTGTTCGATAGCCACAACAGGGCTCAGCCCCGTGATCTTGTCGACATCGGGGCGCTCCATAGTGCCGACAAATTGTCGGGCGTAGGTCGATAGGGTCTCCATGTAGCGCCTCTGACCCTCGGCATATATAGTGTCGAATGCGAGCGATGATTTGCCCGAGCCCGAAAGGCCCGTTATCACCACCAACTTCTCGCGTGGGATCTCGAGTTCAATATTTTTGAGGTTATGAACCCTAGCCCCCATTATCTTTATCATCTCATCTTTCATGCGAATTAAGGTTTCAAAAACTCGTCTTTTTTATATTAATTATACTTTATCCCACCCCTTTGGTCCCCTCCCTATGGGATGGGATTTAGTCGCAAAACCAAGGTTTTGCTCCCTTAAGAGGCGCGAATCAAGGTTTGAAGTTTCAAACCTTAATTCGCATCTTTTATGATCGGCTGCAAATTTAACAAAATTTTGGGACACTTAAACAGATTCTCACACCTTAATAGTCAAAATATCACTCCATTCGGTTGTGTATCGAGGCGAACGATGTTGGCTATTGGTGGGTAGTTGTGCATCTCCCTGCGAACAGACACGCACCATAGAGGCTCCGTGGGTGCTATTAATCTTGTCGAGTGTCGACATCAACGCACGGTGTTTGGAGCGGTTATCAATATCGAAAATAGAGGATTGGATCCCCTCCATAGGCGAGATACCATAGAGCACAACGCCAGCTTTTTTGTATCCAAACCCCTCCCAGAAAAGCTCTTTGAGGAGTGTTGTGGCCCCTTTGACAATCTCCAGAGTACTATCTGTAGAGGTCAAGAAGTTGACCAATTTACCCTCGCTGTGTTGGGGCTGGTCGGGGCGGTGGCGGTTGGTAAAGACAAAGACCTGCATCTGAGAGGCGACAGACTTTTGGGAGCGTAGCTTCTCGCAGGCCATAGAGGTAAATGTAGCCACCGCTTCGTGGAGCTTATCGTAGTCATAGATCTCGTGGGCGAAGGATCTCGACACCATGATCGACTGTCGGTCGGGGGTGGTGTAGCCAAACTCCAAACAAGATCTGCCGTGGAGCTCCAACCATGTGCGATGGCCCACAACCCCCATCTTGGATTGGACCCACACCGAAGGCATAGCTCTGAAATCCTCGGCCGTATGGACTCCGTGTGCCTTCAACATCTTGGTCGACTTACGCCCTATGCCCCACACATCTTCTACGGGGTACTTCGACAGCACCTTCTTTATGTCCTCCTCGCGATACATCACGCAGCACCCCTTGAGTTTGGGATACTGCTTACACAACTTAGATGCCACCTTAGCCAATGTCTTGGTCGGGGCGATCCCGATGCTCACAGGGATCCCTGTGTTGCGCCTCACGCGTCGCGAAAGCTCCTGCCCATATGGCTGAAGCTCCTCGATTTGAAAGCCGCTGAAATCCAAAAAGGCCTCGTCGATGGAGTATATCTCGATCGAGGGGAGGTGTGATTTGAGGGTTGTCATAACGCGATCCGACATATCGCTATAGAGGGTATAGTTAGTCGATAGGATTTTTACGTCGCCTCGATTGACCATATGTTGTATCTGAAAAAGTGGCTGCCCCATCTTGATATTCAGAGCTTTAGATTCGTTACTGCGGGCTATCACACAGCCGTCATTGCTGCTGAGTACCACCACAGCACACCCCTCCAACGATGGGTCGAAAACCCTCTCGCACGAAACAAAGAAGTTATTGCAGTCACAGAGTCCAATCATCACACTCTCTTTATCACATATCGCACCACGCCCCAAATCATAAAGTCATTGTCGGCCGTAACGCGTATGGGTTCAAACGCCTCGTTGGCAGGGATCAACAACCCATAATCGCCTCGGTCGGAGAATCGTTTGAGGGTGAACTCACCATCAATATAGGCCACAGCCAAACAGCCATCATAAGGCTCCACGCTCTTGTCGATGACCAAAATATCGCCATCGTTGATCCCCTCATCGCGCATCGAATATCCGCTCACACGTGCATAAAACGTCGAGGCTGGGTTCTTGACCAACTCGCGATTGAGATCTAGTTTAAGGTTGATAAGCCCCTCGGAGGGTGATGGAAAACCTGCCGAGATGGGGGATTGAGCCATCGGTTGCCCTTTGTCGGACGACATCTCGGGGGTGTATATATTTAGTGTTTCATTTAGCTTCATGGCATCTGTACAACGTGAAAAGTCTCAAAATTATTACCATCATGGAATATTAAGTGAACAAAGATAGTTAGTATCAAAGAAAAAATAGCTACTTTTGTGAAAATTTCTTATTTGTAATTGAATGATAAAAGCAGGACGCATACAGACCCTTACCGTGGGTAGAATCTCAGAGTTTGGTCTATACCTAACCGATAACGAGGAGAACGAGGTTCTTCTTCCAAACCGCTACGTGTCACTCTCTCAGAGGGAGGGGGACGAAATAGAGGTCTTTGTATACCACGACTCCGAAGATCGCCTCGTGGCAACTACCGAGACCCCAGCCGCTAAGGTGGGGGAGTTGGCCTGTCTAAAGGTGGTCGACAAAAACCTACACGGTGCATTCCTCGATTGGGGGCTCTTTGGTAAGGATCTATTCCTGCCCAACCGCAACCAACAGGGGGGAATCGTTGTGGGACGCAGCTATGTGATCTATGTCTATGAGGATAATATCACAGGACGTTGCGTGGCGACAAATAAACTCAAAAACTTCGTCTACAACGACGAGGCGATAACAGTTGCCGTACGCGACGAAGTGGATATCCTCGTAGCGTCGGAGTCGGAGATCGGCTATCGCGTGATTATCAACAATCGCCATTGGGGTATGCTCTACAAAAATCAGATCTTTAGGAGTGTGGCTATCGGAGATCGTATGCGAGCTTATGTGCGCAAGATAACCGAGGATTTCCGTATAGATGTATCGCTCCAACAACAAGGATATAAGGAGGTTAAGAACTCTGCTGAGACCCTTTGGGATATGATTAAGGCCAATGGCGGAACACTTCCCATAAACGATAATAGCGCCCCCGAGCGTGTCACACAGATCACACAGATGAGCAAGAAACTCTTTAAACGATCATTGGGGGTATTGCTCAAACGCGGCGATGTGGTGGCTACCGACGAGGGTGTAAAGCTAGTGAACAGCAATGAGTAAAATAGCAACTGCCGAAAGAGTCTCGCGCGAAGCATCCGACAATTTTGTCTTTCAGCGCTCTATCCTCGCATACCACTATGCCGCGACTCGAGTTAATGGACGTATATTGGAGATCGGCACAGGGTCGGGCTATGGCGTGGATGTTATGGCACCCCTAGCCTCTGAGTTTGTGACGTTAGATAAGTTCAAGTCAGATCTCGACACCTCTAAGTATACAAATGTGACATACATCTATACGGAAGTGCCCCCGATCCAATTCGAGGATGAACAGTTCGATTGCGTCATCTCGTTTCAGGTGATCGAACATATCAAGGAGGATGCACACCTCATCAGCGAGATACATCGTGTCCTCAAAAAAGGGGGACTCTTCATCGTCTCTACACCCAATATCGGGATGTCTCTAACACGTAACCCATGGCATGTGAGAGAGTATACCGCCTCGGAGTTCGAGAAGTTGTTGGGCGATAAGTTCTCCGATATAGAGACTCTGGGAGTGGTCGGAAACGAAAAGGTTATGGAGTATTACGAGAAGAACCGCGAGGCGGTGAAGCGCTATACACGTTGGGATATCCTCGACCTTCAATATCGCCTCCCAAGGTGGATGCTCCAGATCCCATACGATATACTCAATCGAGTCAATAGACGTAAACTCCTCGAAAAGAATAATTCCCTCACAGAGTCAATCACAATGGAGGACTATAGCGTCGTCCCCGTCTGCGATAACGCTTTCGACCTCTTGTATGTAGCCCGAAAATAGCGGCGGTGAATGGTGAATGGTGAATGATGAATGATGAATGATGAATGGTGAATGGTGAATGGTGAATCATTAATCATTATCGGCGTTAATCATTCATCATTCATCATTCACCATTTATCATTGATTTACAGCGCCAACTTCAAGAGCTTCATTACATCCTCCTTGCTCACTGGAGGGTTGCACGAGAGGTATCCATCGGGGCCGAAGCTGACCTTGACAACACCATCGCGGATAGCCTCCAAGTCGTCGCATGTGATGCCCACCGACGACATAGATGTTGGGGCTCCGATGTCGCTAAGGAACTTTTTGAATCGAGCGATACCCTCACCGATGATCTCCTGATCGGACTTTCCCGACTCCTCGACTTGCATAACGTTGCGTGCGAAGCGGAGGTAGGGTTTGGGTTTACGCTCCGCGAAGAGCTCCATCCAGTAGGGCATCAATATAGCCAATGAAGCGCCGTGAGCAACTCCGTGGCGCGAGGTCAATACATGGGCCACTTGGTGAATAGGAGTCCAAGCGTCGCCCGGCGAAGCCCATCCATTGAGTCCACATGTAGCGGCCCATTGGAGATGTGCACGAGCCGATATGTCGCTATGGTCTTTGAGCACCTTGCCGACATTGTCGATCACCGTGCGCATGACTCCCTCTTGGAAGTAGTGTTGCACATCGCTATCCTCCTCGCCATTGACGTAGATCTCCAAGACGTGCGATATGGTATCGGCCGCGGCACATGCTGTTTGGTATGGGGGTAGTGTGAGGGTCAACTCGGGATCTATGATCGAGAGGGTGGGGAAGAGACACGAGGCCCATATGTATGACTTCTCGCGAAGGGCTCCGTTGCTTACCACCGCACATTGATTCATCTCGCTTCCTGTGGCAGGCAGTGTGGGGATCATCAACAGAGGGAGCGCTTGGGTGGGGGGTGTCGAGACAGCTATGCTATGGCTCGAGTTGACCATGCCCCAGAAATCCCCTTCGTAGTAGACCCCGGCCGCTATGACCTTGGCAGCATCCATAGCACTACCGCCTCCAACTCCAATCACAAGCTCCACACCACTCTCTTTGCAATATTTCGACCCCTGCTCAACAACTCTAATTTCGGGGTTAGCCTCCATTTCGTAGAATGTGAAAACCTCTATGCCGCTCTGCTCTAGCAGTTTGGTTATGCGCTCCAAAAGTGGAGCCAAGAAACCTAGTTCTTTGTACGACACCAAGCAGGCTTTTGATACCCCCATCTTCTTTGCCTCGGCACCTACGTTATTTACCTCGCCTGCGCCTACGATTATCCTCACAGGGTTAAAGTATTCAAATCTATTCATCTCTATTTTTATTTTATGTATGTCTATTATTTAATTTGTGCGAGCAGCTTGGTGGTCTCGACGAACGACTCGAGTAGTTTGTCGTACTGCTCTTTATCTTCGGGTGTGGGGGTGTAGCACCTCTGGTCACGGTGGAGGGTGTCGATTATCGAGTAACCATCCCATATCCCCACGCCGTTGAATGCCAATGCCGCAGCTCCGATTGTCGCGGCCATCTGGTCAACATTGGTTTTGAGGATCTCGATACCATATATATCGGCAAAGAGCTGCATCCAAAATGGACTCTTGGCCCCTCCACCCACGATAAGCATCTGTTCGATGTCGGGGCAGAACTTAGAGAGCACATCGAGTGCAAATCTCAAATTGAGGGCTATACCCTCCATTGTGGCACGCGCTATATCCTCGCGGTTGTGTTTGAGCCTAAGCCCCACAAAACCTCCACTCATGGATGGTGTGGGCTCTATGGACGACCCTCCAGCCAAGCTGGGGTTAAAGATCAACCCCTTTGCCCCCACAGGTGATTTAGCCGCAAGGTGGCCTATCTGGGTGTAGGAGTCCTTAATCTTGCCCTCCTTTTCGGCCCCGACCAAATCGGCGAAGATATTGTTGCGCACCCATTGCAGGGAGCTGCCTGCTGAGAAGATGCAGAGTGCCGAGGCGTACATCCCCTTCAATACATGTGCAAAGACATAGGGCTTATATTCGAAATCTACAATTGGTTCATTGTCGACAACAGCTATCCACGACGAACTACCAAGCGATGTATAGGTGCGTGCAGGGGCTATTCCTTTGGCTCCAAGGGCCATACACGAATTGTCGACACCTCCGCATACCACGCGTGTACCCTCCGCTAGCCCCGTCTCCAAAGCCGCCTCGCGTGTTACTGTGCCCACGATTGCATCCGAGGCGATGATCTCGGGCAGGATCGACATATCAATCTCCGCGCACTCCACAAATCGCTCCTCGTAGCCCCACCCTTTGAGGTTATAGGCTCCCGTGCCCGAAGCGTAGGAGTAGTCGGTGCAGAGTCGCCCCGTGAATTTGTAGTTGCAGTAATCCTTGGTGCCGATAACCTTGTCGATCTGGTCATACATCTCGGGCTCATTGTCGCGATACCACATGATCTTGAAGATCGAGTAGCACGCCGCAGGGAAGCCACATCCAGATGTTGTGTACCAATCTTGGTAATCGGCCTTTTGGAAAAATTTATCGACCTGAGCCGTGGCCCTCTGGTCGGACCAAATGGGGGTTGTGGGGCGCAGTAGCTCGCCATTTTTGCCTATGGGGACAACCCCCAAACTGTGGCCCGATATAGCGAGCGACTGAATATCGGAGGGTGAGATCCCCGAGTCGCGGAGCAACCTCTTGGTGGTTATCTTCACAGCCTCCCACCAATCCTCGGGGGCTTGATCTTGCCAATCGGCACAAGGGAAGTGGGTGTCGTAGGGGGCAAAGATACTTTGGCAGACATCCCCTGCCTGCGACACAAGCGAGGCTTTGATCCCCCCAGTGCCCAAATCATATGCAATTACGTAGTTCATAGTTTGTCGGTTTTGTTGCTCTACAAAAATATCAAATTTATTTTTAATATTCATACTCATTGTTTGTTTTTTGTAACTTTTTGCCATACCTTTGGGACTCGACAAACGCTATGGATTAGGATGTTGTGGGTTCTTGTCCACGATCCATGAGCGTGAATTTAAATTGCTAGAACCCAGCGTAATAAAACGAAGAACATGTTTAATAAGAACGAATACTTTGATGGAAAAGTTGCCTCATTGGCTTTCGAGGGGTCAGAGGGAAAGGCTACTTGCGGAGTTATGGCGGCAGGTGAGTACGAATTTGGAACATCGACAATTGAGATCATGACCGTTGTGTCGGGCGAGATGGATGTGAAACTTCCGGGCGAGGCGGAGTACAAAACATATAAGAAATTTGAGTCGTTCGAGGTGGCCAAAGGAGTTAAGTTTGGAGTGCGTTTAAGTGCTGATACTGCATACCTTTGCTTATATAAGTAAGAACGTTGCAAGGCGGCGAACTTTCAAAGATACCATAGAGTTCTGATCGGTCACGTACCATGAGTACGCTCCCTCACACCCCTCTACGCCATCTTCAAAATTTCATCCACCTATCAACGTTCTCTTTTTCGGAGCAAGGCGGCGAACTTTCAAAGATAACGTAGAGTTCTGATCGAAAGGCAGCTTTTTTGAGGGCTGCCTTTTTTAGTAACAACCCATATCAATTGAACCCATGAAAACGAATTACCACACCCATACCGAACGCTGCAATCACGCTATAGGCTCCGACGAAGAGTATGTTTTGAGCGCTATAGAGGGGGGATTCGACCTGCTCGGATTCTCGGACCACACACCATGGTGCTTTAAGGATGGATATGTCTCGGGGATCAGAATGGGGCCAGAAGAGGTGGATGACTATGTGAACTCTGTACGCGCCCTTGGGCAGAAATATGCCGACAGAATCGAGATCAAAGTGGGGTTGGAGTGCGAATACTATGTCGACCATATATCGTGGCTCCGCGAAGAGCGCGAACGCTTGGGGCTCGACTATCTGATCTTTGGGAACCACTATCCATACAGCGAACCCAACCCCCTATATTTCGCGCGTTCAACCTCCAAGGAGGATCTGGATCTCTACCTTAAGTGTTCGGTCGAGGCACTCGAAAGTGGCCTCTTCGACTGCTTTGCCCACCCCGACCTCTTCATGCGCGGATACAAAGAGGTCGATGCCCATGTGCGCGATATTTTCCGTCAGCTGAGTCGCACAGCGCGTGATACAGGAGTTGTTATGGAGTTCAACACCTCGATGACCTATAACCGCGAATTGTGGGAGATAGTCGCCGAGGAGCAGCCCCAAGTAATCATCGGTCTCGATTGTCACCAGACGCACCTCCTGCGCATCCCATCACTATACACCCATGCCGAGCAGCGTCTCTGCGAGATGGGTATAGAGCCCATAAGAATATTGGGCGACAGGTCGGTTGGGTAGATAACCATACCATTACAAAACAGAAAGAGGACATACCCGAAGGTAGTCCTCTATTATCTGTAGCCACATGTAGCTAAGCTCTATAGCTTAAGCATACTTGAATGTTGACTCACAAGATACAGTAAGTTTCTTGCGGCCTTTAGCGCGACGAGCTGCAAGTACCTTGCGACCGTTTGCTGTTGACATTCTTAGGCGGAAACCGTGCTTGTTGATACGCTTTCTGCGAGAAGGCTGGTAAGTTCTTTTAGTTGCCATGATTCTACTATGTTTATATGTTTTTAATTATCCACTTTAACGGAGTGCAAAGATATAATAAAAAATCGTAGTATGAAAATATTTCACTAAAATAATCGTAAAAAATTGTAATTGACTCGCTCGGGATCAAAAATAGTAGGTTAAAATTAGAATATCCAGATAAAATTCATATCTTTACATTATATGTATGGAGTGGAGATGGTTCTTGTTTTATTCTCATCGAGGTCGGTCTGAGTTACATTGCTATCTAGCTCCCAAAACACTTAAGAAAAACAATTGATATGGCAATTTTCAAGGTTGAGGGTGGTCGCAAACTAAGTGGCGAGATTACACCTCAGGGGGCAAAGAACGAAGCTCTTCAGATTATTTGTGCGACGCTATTGACTTCGCAAAGGGTTGTGATTGACAATATCCCCCAAATTTTAGATGTCCTACAACTTATAGATCTTTTGAAGGCTATGGGTGTGGAGGTCGAAAAGCTCACGGATGATTGTTACGCTTTTTGTGCCAAGGATGTGGATTTGGATTACCTCCGAAGTGAGGATTACCGTAAGAGATGTGCCAAGCTCAGGGGTTCGGTTATGATGGTTGGACCTATCTTGGGCCGTTTTGGTGTGGGGTATATCCCCAAGCCGGGTGGCGACAAGATCGGACGTAGACGTTTGGATACTCATTTCATCGGTTTCCAGAAGTTGGGTGCGCAGTTCAATTTCGATGCTGGCGAGGAGTTCTTCACGGTGGAGAGTCCCGATAGACTCACGGGGTGTTATATGTTGTTGGACGAGGCTTCGGTAACTGGTACAGCCAATATCGTTATGGCGGCGGTGTTGGCCAAAGGGCGCACGACGATCTACAACGCAGCGTGCGAGCCATACCTCCAGCAGTTGTGCAAGATGCTCAACCGTATGGGGGCGAAGATCTCGGGGATCGCCTCTAACTTGTTGGTTATTGATGGAGTCGAGGAGTTGGGGGGTACCCAGCATCGTATGTTGCCCGATATGATCGAGGTGGGTAGCTTCATAGGTATGGCGGCGATGACCCATTCGGAGCTTACAATAAAAGATGTATCGTTCGAGAATCTGGGAATCATCCCCTCGCAGTTTAGGCGTTTGGGTATAGAGTTCGAGCAGAGGGGGGACGATATATATATCCCAGCTCAGGAGCACTACAGCATTGATTCCTATATTGATGGGTCGATCCTAACGATTGCCGATGCTCCGTGGCCGGGGTTAACCCCCGACCTGTTGTCGATCTTCTTGGTCGTGGCGACACAAGCCAAAGGGTCGGTTTTGATCCACCAAAAGATGTTCGAGAGCAGGTTGTTCTTTGTCGACAAGTTGATAGATATGGGTGCGCAGATTATCTTGTGCGATCCCCATAGAGCCACTGTGATTGGTCTGGATAACCGCATGAAGTTGCGTGCGGCGCGTATGTCCTCGCCCGACATCAGAGCAGGTGTGGCGTTGCTGATAGCGGCTATGAGTGCCGAGGGTGTGAGCACGATCCAAAATATCGACCAGATCGACCGCGGATATAAAGATATAGATGGTCGTCTCAATGCTTTGGGTGCGAAGATCACCCGAATTGAAGAGTAGAAAGTAAAAAAATAACAACTAAAAACTAACCTAAATATGAAAACAAAATCTTTAATGGCAGCCTCAGCGGCGTTGATGTTGCTTAGTTCGTGTGGTGGCGAGAGTTACCAACAAGTAGTAACCACGGAGTCAACCCCATGGAGCACCGCGACAACTGTTGCGGCAGATGGAGCCAAAACCCTATCATACGAAATCTCACTCTCTGAGAAGGGGCAGGAGGTCGATGGATTTGGAGCTTGCTTCAACGAGCTTGGTTGGACCTCACTCTCGTTGCTTAGCGCGGAGGATCGTGCGGAGGTTATCGAGGAGCTGTTTGCACCCAACACTGGGGCTAATTTCAATATCTGTCGTATGCCCGTTGCGGCCAATGACTTCTCTACGGATTGGTATTCGTACAACGAGACCGAGGGGGATTTTGCGATGGAGAACTTCTCGATCGACCACGACACGGAGACTTTGATTCCCTTTATCCACTCTGCTTTGGCGCAGAATCCAGAGCTAAAGATCTGGGGATCGCCATGGTGTCCGCCATCGTGGTTTAAGTACAACAAGCACTACGCAGCACGTACCGAGGATCACAAGATTGACCCTGCATACCACAATGGCCTCGACCCAAAAAAACGAGGCTGGGAGGGTAATGATATGTTTATCCAAGAGCCTGAGTACTTGGAGGCTTATGCCCTATATTTCGAGAAATATATCAAGGCATATCGCGAGCATAATATCAATATCTTTGCTGTGATGCCTCAAAATGAGTTTAATTCGGCACAGATTTTCCCAAGCTGTTTGTGGAAGGCGGAGTCTTTGGGTAACTTCGTGGGCGATTACCTAGGTCCCAAAATGGCGGCTTTGGGTGTTGAGGTTATGTTGGGAACCGTGGAGCGTGCAAATACTTTGCTTGTCGACACGATGCTCAATAACCCTGCTTGTCGTCAATATATCACAGGCGTTGGTTTCCAGTGGGCTGGCAAGGGGGCTATAGGTGGCATCCACAAAGCATATCCCGAAATGAAGCTCTACCAAACAGAGCAGGAGTGTGGTAATGGTAAGAATGATTGGAAGGGTGCGGATTACTCATGGAGTCTACTCAAACACTACTTCGATTGCGGAACATCTGCCTATATGTATTGGAATATCTCGTTGCTCGAGGGTGGAATCAGCCGTTGGGGATGGGCTCAAAACTCGCTTGTTGTTGTTGACCCTGCCGACAACAGCTACCGCTTTACGCACGAATATTACCTTATGAAACATATCAGCCACTTCGTGAAACCGGGAGCACGCTACATCTCATCGCCCGAAGATTTCGAGGGTCTTGTGTTTGAGAATCCCGATGGGCAGATCGTTGTGTTGTATATGGAGCGCCTAGGCGAAGATACTAAGCTCAACCTCATGATTGACTCTAAGGGGTACGAATTTGCGGTTGGGGCCAATAGTATCAATACATTTGTGATCTAATCGAGACCGTTGCAAGGCGGCGAACTTTCAAAGATACCGCAAAGTGCTGATTGGTCACGTACTTAAGTACGCTCCCTCACAGCCCTCTACGCCATCTTTAAAATTTCATCCACCTATCAACGTTCTCTTTTTCGGAGCAAAACAAATGTTTTGCAATGGTCTCTAATCGTTTTTTTACGGTTTATTACTGTTCTGTTTAATTAAGGGGAGATTTATTTTCTCCCCTTTATAATTTCGTTATTGCGGCCTCTGAGCCAATCGTGTTCAAAATAAATTATCACATCCCATCCGTCATTGCGGCCTCTGAGCCGCAATCTCACAGCGTAATGACGTGACTCAAGGTTTTGCAGCTCTAGCGAGCTGCTCGCCCTCCTAGCACTTTTTTTGCTACTCAAAAAAAGATGCTTTTTAGGAGTGGAGGGCGAATATTAGAGAGATCTTAACCGAGGACTGCCTGCGCAGGCGGCGGCGGAGAGATCTCCGCGGATCCAAGAAAAACTGCGTTTTTCTATACTTTGTCATCATTGTGGATCGGGGCTTGTGATGAAAAAAAACTTATTTTTATGAAAAAATTATTGTTGTTATTGGTGGCCTCGGTGGTCGCTTTTGGGGCCTCGGCACAGGAGGGTAGTATTCAGAGTTTCGTGGAGGTTACGGGCAAGGCCGAAAAGCAGGTTGCTCCCGATAGGTTCGAGCTGAGGATCATAATCGACGAGGCGGCAACCAAGGGTAAACTTTCGGTGCAGGCGCTGGAGGCCGATATGGTCGCGGCCCTAAAAGAGCTAAAAATAGATTGCGAAAAGGATCTAACGATGTCATATGTGTCGAGCGACTATGTGAAGCGCAAAGGGGCTTTGTCTACGGCAACCTACATCTTGCGACTCGAAGATGGGGCACTGTTGCAGAGCGTATATAGCAAACTCGGGGAGATGGATATAACATCCCTAAAGCTCCTCAAAAGTTATAACTCTCAGCAAGACAAATATGAGGCTGAGGTGCGAAGTGCAGCGTTGTTGAATGCGCGCGATGTGGCCCAAAGTATGGCTGCGACATATGGGCAAGAGATCGGGGAGTGTTTCTACATGAGCTACAATGTGTCGTACGCTAGCCCCAATATGTCGGATGTTGTAATGGTGGGCTATGGCTCCTCGACGCGCAAGGAGCTAACTGGTGCGTATGCGCCACTGAGCTTCGAGAAGCAGACAATATCGGCTCGAGTTATGACTAAATTTATATTGCGAGTGGCTGAGTAGGGGAAGTGTCGCGATTTTTTTGTAAATTTGTGGCAAAATAATTAAAAGATAAAATTTTTCAAACCTAAATTCGCATTATTTAAAAATATGAAGATAGCAGTTTTGGTATTCAACTTCGTTGCGGAGAATACCTACGTGATATGGGACTCGTCGAGGGAGTGTGTGATAATTGACGCTGGAAATAGCAATGCCAAGGAGGATCAAGCGTTGGCGAATTTCATAGCGCAAAATGGACTTAAGCCTGTTATGGCGATCAATACACATGGCCACTTCGACCACGCTATGGGTGTGGAGTTCGTGCGCAAAACATATGGTGTCCCCTTTGCGATGTCGAGCGACGACCAATATTTATTGGAGTCGACCAAGAGCGGAAGTGTAGTCTATGGTATCACAATGGGAGATATGCCCTCGACAATAGATATAGATCTTAAGGAAACTAAAGAGATTAAGTTCGGAGAGACAACCTTGCAAGTTATCCCAACTCCGGGCCATACTCCCGGTCATGTGTCGTTGTTTGAGCCCCAAGAGAGGGTGTTGCTCACGGGCGACACGGTATTTAGGGAGAGCATCGGTCGCACGGATCTCCCCGGGGGGGACTATAGCGTGCTTATGCGCTCAATCCTAAATAGTATCATCCCTCTGGGTGACGATGTGAGGATCTATCCGGGCCATAGCGAGGATACAACCATAGGTCATGAGTCGCTCTACAACCCATTTATTGTGGAGGTTATAAATGAGGAGGTTAAATTTTAATTGCCAATGAACCGTTTAATTCACAAATTTTTGTACAGAGTACTGTCGCTTAAGGGCTACCTCAAGGTGGTGAGCGGCATGCTTTTTCTTCTGCAACGTATGGGTTGGGGGCGTTATAACCCAGCCACGGAGTATATCTTTCACCTACACAAATTGATTGGCAAGGGTGGTGTGGCCATCGATATCGGGGCTAATTTGGGTTACTATACTCGCACCCTAAGTGCAGTTGTGGGGCCCGAGGGGGCGGTATATGGTGTAGAGCCAGTCCCTCCGATCTTTGAGGTGTTGAGCTACAATACCCGAAAGTGCAAAAACGTGACGCTCCACAACGTCGCCCTAGGGACCGAGCAGACGACCATCACCATGGCCAACGACTCGATAAGCGAGGGGGGCTACTTCGGTACGGGTCAAAACTTTGTGCGAGAGGGCGATGCCAAAGCCGATGTGGAGTTCGAGGCGAAGATGGTCCGCGGAAGTGAGCTCTTTGGCGAGCTGAAAAGAATAGACCTCATAAAGTGCGATATCGAGGGGTATGAGTGCGTGGTGATGGGCGAGATCCTGCCACTTATCGAGCGCCATAAACCGACTATACTAATCGAGAGCGGTGGCGAAAATAGAGCAAAGATCGTGGAGATGTTCACCTCTATGGGCTACCGTGGCTACACGCTCGATCGTGGGGTAGAGATCCCACTAGTCGAGAGCTGTGGCAAAGATATAATTTTTAGAATCTGTTAAAGTTTTTCTCGCTTTAATTGCTAAGAGAGGTGTTGCTTTGATTTTCTCTCTTTGCATAAGGCGCATAGCGGTGCCTATGTAACGCAGTGTAAAGAGAGAAAAGCGAAGTGACAGATCCTTAGCAAAAAAGATGAGAGAAATTTAAACAGATTCTTAGAGCCTAGATAGGTTGGCTCACACAAAAATAGATAAAACATGCGAATAGATATCCTCACGGTGGTGCCCGAATTGTTGACATCACCTCTCAATGAGTCGATCCTTAAACGTGCACAGCAGAGCGGCTTGGCCGAAATTGTTGTGCACAATATCCGTGATTACGCCACCGACAAACACCGCACCACCGATGACTACCCCTTTGGCGGTGAGGCTGGTATGGTGATGAAGCCCGAGCCGATCTTTGCGTTGGTTGAGGAGCTACAGTCCCAGAGGCACTATGATGAGATCATATATACCTCGCCCGATGGGGTGACCTATAACCAAGGTGAGGCCAATCGACTCTCGACACTCGAAAATATAATTGTGCTGTGTGGCCACTACAAAGGTATCGACTACAGAATCCGCGAGCACCTTATCACTCGCGAGATCTCGATCGGAGACTACGTTCTCACGGGGGGCGAGCTGGCTGCGTGTATCATCGCGGACTCTGTTGTGAGGCTCCTTCCCGGGGCTATTGGCGACGAGGCCTCGGCATTGACCGACTGTTTTCAAGACAACCTTTTGGCTCCCCCTGTCTACACGCGACCTGCGGAGTTCAGAGGTTGGAGGGTTCCCGATGTGTTGCTGTCGGGGAACTTTGCAGCTATGGATAGGTGGCGCGAGGAGCAGTCCTATGAGCGCACGAAGCAACTAAGGCCCGATTTGTTGGAGAAACTATAGAGAGGGGGATCGCGCATATGAAATACTTTATAATCGTTGGTGAGCCCTCGGGGGATCTGCACGCTGCAAACCTAATGAGGGGTATCAAAGTTGAGGATCCCGATGCGGAGTTTAGATTCTGGGGCGGCGACAAAATGGCCGAGGTTGGAGGTGTCGAAAACCTAGGTAAACATTATAAGGAGAGCTCATTTTTTGGATTTGTTCAGGTCTTGTTCAATCTCCGCACGATCCTCTCGCAACTAGCGCAATGTAAGCGCGAAGTCGAGGCGTGGATGCCCGATGTGTTGATCTTGGTCGATTACGCAGGCTTCAACCTCAAGATGGCTAAATTTGCCAAAGGGATCGGGATCAAGACCCACTTCTATATCGCCCCCAAAGTGTGGGCGTGGAAGGAGTCGCGCATAAAACTTATCCGCGACTATGTGGATGAACTATATGTGATCTTTCCCTTCGAGCGCGACTACTTCGTGAGCAAGGGTATAACCCCTCACTTCGAGGGAAACCCCCTTGTCGATGCTCTCGATCAACGCCAAGCCACACTCCCTGCGCGTCAAGATTTTCTGCGCGAAAATGGTTTGGAGGATCGCCCCATAATAGCTATTTTGGCTGGGAGTCGACGCAGCGAGATAAAGGCTAATTTGTTGTTTATGGCAGAGGTGTCAAAGGCTTTTCCTAACTACCAATTTGTGGTGGCTGGGGTGTCGTGGATCGACAAAGCAGGGTATGATAAATACCTGATGGGAAGCGATATAAAGTATGTGTGCGACCAAACTTACGAGCTCCTTAACCTCAGCGAAGCGGCATTGGTCACCTCGGGGACAGCAACCCTCGAAACCGCCCTTATGGGTATCCCCGAAGTTGTGGTCTTTAGGATCCCATGGTGGCAAAAGTTGCTTATGCCATACTTCTTGAAGATCCCCTACATCTCGTTGGTGAACTTAAATCTCAACCGAGAGGCTGTCCGCGAGATTGTGCAGTCGACGATGGATCCGACGGATGCTGTGGAGGCCCTGCGACAGATAATCAAGGGGGGCGAGGGGCGCGCAAAGATGCTCGCCGATTTCGAAGAGCTGCGCGGTATAATAGGTGATGTGGGGGCGAGTGATCGCTTCGCTCGCAAAATGGTCACACTAATAAAAAATTAACAATGAAAATTATATGTATAGGTCGCAACTATGTCGACCATGTGGCAGAGCTTAATGATGGAGGGACAGTGCCCACCGAGCCGCTATATTTTTTGAAACCCGATACGGCATTGCTAAGAAATAATGACCCTTTCTATGTGCCATCCTTTTCGCAAAGGGTTGATTACGAGTGTGAGTTGGTCGTTAAGATCAACCGCGTGGTTAAATCCCTCGACGAGAAGTTCGCCTCGAGATGCTACACCGAGGTGGGGCTTGGTATTGATTTCACCGCGCGCGACATACAGCGCGAGGCTATAGCCAAGGGGTTGCCTTGGGAGCAGTGCAAAGCTTTTGACCACTCGGCAGCTCTATCGCCCAAGTTTATCTCATTGGAGGAGTTGGGTGGAGATGTCCAAAACCTAAACTTCGAAATGGAGCTCAATGGCGAGGTGCGTCAGCGTGGGTTCACGGGCGATATGATCTTTTCGGTCGATAAAATCATAAGCTACGTGTCGCAATTTATGACCCTAAAGATCGGAGACCTAATATATACAGGTACCCCCGTGGGGATCGGTCCCGTTAAGGAGGGTGACACCCTGCGCGCAACCCTCAATGGTCACGAATTGTTGAACTTCCAAATTAAGTAGATATGTTGTTGCATGAAGAGTTAGAGAGAGGTGGATATAAACTTATCCTCGCCTCGCAATCCCCACGCAGGCAGCAGCTGATTGCCGATACTGGACTCCTATTCGAGACCATCAAATATGAAGTCGATGAATCCTATCCCTCAGAGTTGGCGGCCGAGGAGGTGCCCCTATATCTTGCTAAGCTAAAGAGCGATAACTTCCCCAGACCGATAGCCCAAAGCGAGATCATTATCACGGCCGACACCGTTGTGATCTGTGAGGGTGAGATCCTAGGTAAACCCCACGGAGAGGAGGGTGCACGCCAGATGTTGCGTCGATTGTCGGGCGCAGAGCACCAAGTGACAACAGGTGTCTACCTGCGCGGTGCAGTGTCGCAGCGTGGATTCTCAGCCCACACAAAGGTGTGGTTCAGAGAGCTCAGCGACGAGGAGATCGACTACTACGTCTCTAAATACTCGCCACTCGATAAAGCTGGATCATACGGTATTCAGGAGTGGATAGGATATATAGGCGTAGAACGTATAGATGGCTCATTCTATAACGTTATGGGCCTCCCAATACAAAAGCTATACAACGAACTTCGACGAGTTATTGTTTTGTAAAGCCGGGGACTGAAGTGTTGTTTTGTAAAGCGGGGACTGCCCTAACAGCGGGCAGCCGCACAGCAAGCTGTGATTTATTATCCTTGCGCTTTGGGAGGTAGAACGCGACTTTTTTATTCACCTTCAGTGAACGTTTAAATATTTAATGGTGAATGGTGAATGGTTAATGATGAATGGTGAATGATGAATTGTTAATCATTATCGACACCATTGACCATTGACCATTGACCATTCATCATTGAAAACCCCCCAAATACTTATACATACAACTTGCCGCTACACTTTAGGTATTTGGTATATGCGTTACGTTGTTTGCTGCGAGCTGAGCAGAGGTCGCTCATTGCCTTTTGCCACAGGGCTTGAGCTTCGAGGTAGTCCGCGATTGTCTCCATTCCCACATCATATTGATTCTTACTTATTCGCATATTCTCTTCGGCTTGGGCCACGGCCTCTGTCGAGTGAGTCACTTCGAGGAGAGCCTCGTTATATTCATTTATGGCCTGCATGAGTTCGAGTTTCATGAGTTGCGACATATCGGCCATCTGGTTTTGTGCTATATCTATTTCGCGCTGTTTGGCCGATGTTTTGCGTCGTCCCTCGCCCCAATGGAAGATCGGCACATTGAGCGATACGCCACCCAAAAAGTTACCACCTCCCAATAGGGTCGAGCCATTGAGTTTCATCCCTCCCATGTAACTATATGTAGCCATCGCGGTGAGCGAGGGTAGGAAATCACCGCGTGTGATCTTCATCTCTAGCTCTTTGGCCTCCACGGCAGCCTCCAACATATTGTATTCGGGGCGCGATGTTATGTCGAGGTCGCGGTTGTGGATGCTATTGTTGACAACTGTTGGGTCGACGAGGGTTATATTGTCGGTCGTGAGGGGGAGCCCCACAGCGTAGCAGAAGTTCATCTTCGCTAGGCGCACACCATTTTGAGCCTTGAGGGTCATGAGCTTAGCCTCGTTGAGTCGAACGCTGATCTTAAGTAGGTCATTGCGCGTTTTCATGCCTCTCTTCACTCCATTCTCCATTTGGCGATGGAACTCCTCGACAACAGCTTCGTAGCTCTGGGCGCTCAGCAACATCTCCTCCACCTCCATGAGTTGGTAGAAAGCCTTGTCGGTGAACTCCAAAACCTCCACCTCGCTCACTTTTTGGTTGAGCTTCGATATGTCTATGCCCACACCAGCGAGCTTGATTGCGTTGGAGACCTTGCCTCCCATATATATAGGCTGGGTGGCCATAATTCCTAAGTTGTAGACCGATCCAACCTCGAGTTCGAAGTTCTGGTCGGGCATATAGGTTAGTGTAGAAGGGTCATACACCCCATCAACAAACGTTGGGAGGTAGCCCCCCGTGATAGCTGCCTCGAACGAAGATGTCGAGTAGAGGTAGTTGCCACTAAGCGAGAAGTTCGGGAGGAGGTTGCTCCTATAGGCGGCCGCTATATCCTCCGCTGCCGAGACCCTCTCGATCGAGGATTTAAGGTTGTAGGAGCTCTCGATGGCCATCTCTCGGCTCTGCTCAATGGTTAGGGTTTGATGCTCTTCGCCTCTCGCAGCAGATACCGTGAGGGGGAGGGCAAAAATGACGATATATATAAATTTGCGCATTGTTATTCTGTTTTTTTATGTGATATAGAGTCTTACTCTCTCTCCATCTTGATGTTGAACAACACCGAGTATAGGACGGGGATAAAGATCAAAGTTACGATTGTGCCAACCAACAATCCCCCCATTATCGTAGCGGCCAATGAACCAAACATAGCGTCGGGGAGCAGAGGTATCATACCCAAGATCGTGGTCATCGAGGCCATCATCACGGGTCTAAAGCGACTATCCGAACTATCAATAATAGCATTGATTGGGCTCTTGCCACTTCGGATCTCGGCATTGATCTCGTCCATTAGCACAACTCCATTTTTTATCATCATGCCGATGAGTCCCAACACACCTGCGATAGCGACAAATCCGAACGATTGGCCCGAGATCCATACGCCCATAATAGCACCGACAACGAGAAGGGGCACGCAGAGCATAATGACCAGAGGTTTGCGGTAATCCTTAAACAACATAATGAGTATACCAATCATAAGTATAATCGCCAAAGGGAGGTTAGCCAGAAGGTACTCCATAGAGTCAGATTTGGTCTCGAACTCCCCCTGCCACTTCATCGAATACCCCTCGGGGAGTTCGATCTTAGCGATTTGGTCTATGATCTCCTTGCGAGCATCCTCGGCTCCGACGCTTGGGATGTTGTTGGCCTGCGCGCGCATAGCCCTTTCGCCATTATACCTAATGACCGTTGGGTCCTCCCACTTAACCCTGATCCCATTTATCGCTTGGCTCAGTGGGGTAGTGGCCAGTGTACCTGCTATAATATCCTCCGACGAGATTGCACCGCTCATCAACCCTTGGATCGTCTCGGCACTAAGGGCGTTGGTCGAGGGGATCATCGGGAATATAGGCGCTGACTCGAGGTCGTCGATACGCTCACCATCCTTGTCGACACACTTCACCACTATGGTTTGTGAGTCGGCCCCATCATAAATCCTCGATGTGGGCAACCCATCTGTCGAGGCGAGCAGCGAGAGGGCTATATCTTGACGATTGAGTCCGATCTCGCGCGCTACAGCTTGGTTGTAGTCCACCTCCAAAAGTGGGGTTTTGCCCTCCCAATCCGAGGTGATGAGCGTTATCTTGTCGCACCCCCTCATTATCTCTTGCGCTCGATGGGTCAGCCCCCTCAATACATCTGGGTCGGGGCCCATAAATGTGAGCTCGATAGGGTAGCGGTTGTACATCAAGTTGTATCGCTTCACACGCGCATATGCCTGAGGATAGTTATCAGTGAGGTATTGTTGAATCTCGGTCGCCCCCTCCAACAGACTCTTCTCATCGGTAAACTCAACGATCAAATCTCCGTACGACATCGAGGGAATAGCTATGCTTCGCACCAAATTGTAGCGGCTAGGTGTCGCCCCCACCGAAGCTGTCACATGGGTGATGTCACCTCGCGAGAGTAGATATTCGCTTATCGAATCCAGATCCGTGTCGGTGAAGTCGGAGTCGCTACCCTCGGGGAGTTTATACTCAATATATAGCTGATTGTAGGTGAGGTCGGGGAAGAAACTCTGTGGCAAAATAGGGTATATGAGCCCACTCACCGCAACCATTACAACCCCAACCACCACAGCCACCGTTCTATTGCGTAGGGCCCACGACAATATATTGCGCAGAGCCCTCTGTCCCCAACCTTTCTTGTCGCTATCGTCACTCTGAGTCGGAGTCTTAAGCATCGTTTTGGCCATCAGCGGAACCATCGTGAGAGATAGCACCCAGCTCAAAAGCAGCGATACAGCGAGCACAACAAATAGATCCCTAACATAGACACCTGCCGTGTCGGGAGACAAGAAGAGGGGGAGGAATGCAAGTATAGCAATAAGTGTCGCCCCAAGAAGAGGCATAGCTGTTTTGCGCCCAATATCGGTCAGTGCGCGCGAACGGAGTTGTCCTTTTTGGGAATCTATGAGTATTCCATCGACAATCACAATAGCGTTGTCGACCAACATTCCCATAGCCAATATAAATGACCCCAAAGAGACGCGTTGCAGAGTGCCACCAAACATATTGAGGAACAAGATCGACCCCAACACCGTGATGAGAAGCGTCACACCCAACAACACTCCGCTGCGGAATCCCATGGCGAACATCAACACCAAGATCACAATGGCGATGGAGCTAATGAGGTTGAGTATAAAAGCATTGATAGCATCCTCGACCTTCTCGGGTTGGTAAAAGACCTTGTTGAAGTCGATTCCTGCGGGCAGCTTATTCTCTTTGATCTCCTCCATAACTTTCTCCACCTCGCGGCCAAGCTGTGTGATGTCGGTCCCTGCGAGTGCCGAAATAGAGATGCCGATGGATGGTTTGCGGTCAAAATAGAGGGCATTGCGCTGAGGCTCGATATATCCCCTCTCTATCTTGGCTATATCTTTGAGCAACACTTGATCCCCCTCGTGACCTTGGATAATTAGATTCTCTAGCTCCTCGGCACTACGATATTTGTCGTTGACATTGACCCTAATGCGATGTTCGGAGCTCTTGAAATATCCCGAATAGACGGTCTTGTTCTGTCCCATGAGCGTCTGGATAACCTCCGTGGGCGATATTCCCATGTTGGCTATGCGATCCTCATAGATCGAGATGTCGATGGTGGGGCTCTTGACCCCATACAACTCGATCTTCGAGATTCCCTTTATCTGCTGTACTCGTTTCTTGATAAGCTCCGCGTAATCGGTCAACTCCTCGTTCGAGAATCCATCCGATGTCAAGGCGTAGAACATACCAAACACATCGCCATAGCTATCTATAACAACACTCGTCGACGAACCCTCGGGGAGCGACGATTGAGCATCCGAGATCTTGCGACGCAATATATCCCAATATTGTTCGATCTCCTTGTCGGGGATCGTGCGGTCGAGATTAACCGTGATAATCGAGAGGTCGGCCGATGAACGGCTGTCGATCTTCTCGATCCCCTTCATCGTATATATCGCCTTCTCCAACTTGTCGGTCACCTGTAGCTCCATCTCATATGACGATGCCCCGGGGTGAGTTGTCACAACCATAGCTTGTTTGACGGTGATGGCTGGATCTTCGAGCTTACTCATGTTCGTGTATGAGAGTATACCCCCCACAGCCAGAATAGCTATGAAGTAATATACAAGTTTGCTATTTGCTAGCGCCCATTTACTTATGTTCATCCCCTACAATATATTTCCTACATTCGACTTCGATGGTTTGGCTAGCGGCTCAACGTTCTCACCCTCTTTTAGGGAGTTGACCCCAGCGGTGACGATTACATCGCCTGCTTGCAAACCTCCACTCACACTCGCACGGCCATCGCGATTGATCTTGCCCACCTCGATGGGGGTGAGCAGAGTGCTGTTGTCGACCACTCGCCACACATAACTCGCCCCTGCGCGCTCGAAAACAGCACTCAATGGGATAGAGAGCTTCGAGGACTCGGCACTGTCGTAGTTGAGCGATACCATAGTCGACATTCCAAAGGTGGGGTAGATACCATCCTCTGAGAGGACCCTGAATCGAGTCTCGTAGAGTTGGTTGAGGTTGGCTTTGTGCGATACACCTATATATTCCAGCGCAAAACTACGCTCTGGGTAGCTACTCAAAGTGGCTGTTGCCGAGAGGAGCTTCGCGCGACGAAGGTACTCCACAGCTGGGATGTTGACCACAATTTCGGGTGATGATGCAGAAACGAACTTCATCACTGGTGTACCTGCCGCTACGGCCTCTCCGCGATCGAAGTTGATCGTTTGGACATATCCATCAAATGGGGCTTTGAGTTTGGTGTCCTCATATGCGTTGCAGTGGGCCGACAACTTGACGGTGATCTGTTTGAGCCCATTGACAGCCTTCTCGTAGTCGTTTTGCGACACGCTATGGTCGCCATACAGTGCCACGATCCTATCCACTTCGCCCTTTATGGAGTTGTACTCCGCTTGTGTCGCCTCGACTTGTAGCTTGTAGTCGCGATCGTCCATATATGCGACAACCTCTCCGCGCCTAACAAACTGCCCCTCTTTGGCTGCAATTTTGTCGATCACACCTGCCACCCTAAACGAAAGGTTGACATCCGAAACGGCCATAACCTTGCCCGGGTACGACGATGTGTGACCCACCCCACACTCACTCCTCACCTCTTCACATTTGACCTTGATGGTCGAGTGGGTTGTCGCTCCACGCTCCACGCACGACGCGAAAAATAGCAGCGAAACGACTAAAACAGATTGCTTGAAATTCATATTATTTTGAGTTTAATTTTTCTGTGACAAAATTACCTCACAAAAGTATTACATATAAATTGTACTAAAAATAGTGTTTTTGGGCAAAAAATGTTTAAATTTGGGTATTTTCAGCTTTTGGTGGATTTGTTCCCTCAAAAAAATATCTAAATTCGCGTTATGGAGTTAAAAAAGAATATTTTATATCGAGTCGAACAGTTCAATGATTCAGATGTTGAGGAGCTATTTAACACCCCCTCGTTGGTCTATGGCGGAGGCTTTATGGTTTGCGTCGAGGGGAGCTGCACGGTCCTTATCAATGCTAAATCATATCTGGTCGAGAGGTTCGACCTGATCGTGATCTCGCCATATTCGGCTGTACAGGTCGAGAATCTATCTTCCGATTTCGACTGTTCGATCATAGGTGTGGAGCTGGACTTTTTCTCGCACATAGAACTCCCCAACAAAGGTGACTACTTTATCAATATCCGCTCGCACCCATCCATCAGGCTGAGTGGCGATGAACTGTCCGAAATATTGGAGCTCAAGGGGCTACTCCTGCGTGAGGAGCAGAACACCCAGCGCCCTTTTTTCTCGGAGGTTCACACTCTGATTCTTAAGATCATCACCTTCAAAATATTGGCCATATATAGCAATCGCGAGCCCAATAGAGAGATGGTGCAAAGTCGCAATGAAAAGATATTTAATGCCTATATCTTCGATCTTCTGAAATTTAGCCACCGCGAACGAAAGGTGGAGTTCTACGCCCAACGACAATCCATCACTCCGAGCTACCTGTCGCGATGTGTGAAGGCTGCGGTGGGAAAAAATGCGTCGGAGTTGATCGTAGAGAGTGTTATCAACAACATAAAGATCAGGCTTCAAGATCAGGCTCTCTCTATAACTCAGGTGGCCGAGGAGTTTCATTTCGGAAGTAGCTCTGAGTTTTCGCAATACTTCAAAAAGCACACCTCCCTCTCTCCGCGCCAATACCGTGTACAGAGGTCGGGCCAACCCATCAAAACTCTCCTTAAGGAGTGATGGATATAAGTAGTGTAAAACAATTATTGCCATATTTTTAACAGCGCTCTTGAAGTGATATTTTTCACTATTAAATCTCAATATAGAATAACTATATTTTCAATTCATTAGCAAAAAATCTCATCCCCAATAGCACTCTTAAAAACACACCAATAATTATTTTACCCTACTTAGTTAAAAGGAAAAACTCCTAACCCCTAACTAAAAAACTGCTTTTATGATCTTTTGTAAAAGAACTTCGTCGATGTATTTGCTGCTGCGTCTTATCCACTCTTTTTTGACACCAACAACACTATATCCGCACTTTTCGAAAAGCGACAGGCTCGCTGAGTTGTCACAAGCGACGTTGCTCCAGAGTTGGTGAAGTTCGAATGTGGATTTCAGATATTTTTCCACCTCGAGGAGCGATTCACGGCCATATCCACACCCTCTATATGGTTGATCTATAATGATTCCCACCCCTGCACGATGGTGGATGGGGGAGTAGTCGAAAACGTCAACCACCCCGACAACCTCACCTGCCTCACAGATGGTCTCACCGCGGAATTCGCGATGCTCCAACTTGCAAATCATTAGCCTTAATTGCCCCTCGCACCCCAGATCTTGACTCTGAGATGTTATGAATCGGTGGAGGTCATAGCGCGAATATGGCACCCGTGTATGGCCATACTCCCACAGTTGTGGGTCATTTTCCCACACATACATAATATCCAGATCCTCGGGCTCCACAGCTCGAAGAACGATATTGGGACCAACAATATTTGTGGCTCGCATATTGTGTGTAACTTTTAGATCCCCAATACTTTGTTGCGGATAAGCATAGCTACACCCCACGCACTTGCGTTATCTTTGAGTGTCGACAAACTAAACTCCGTATCTTTGTATACCAAGCTCAACGAGTATTTGTTGGTTGAGGATTGTAGTGGCAACATCATATAGTCACCTGCCGTAGAGAGTGCACCTCCGACAATTACACTTTCGGGGTTAAACGTATTGATAAGTATAGCTACAGCCTTGCCGACCTTCTCGCCAGCCTCCTCGATAAGCTCAATGGATAGGTTATCGTCATTTTTGGCCGCTGCGATAATATCTCCGATATGGATAGGCTCGTGGCGGTCGTACTTATCCCTGAGGATTGTATTCACGCCGCTCTCGATAAGTTTAATCATCTTCTCCTCGATCGCAAATCCCGAAACCTCGGTCTCCAAACACCCCTTCTTTCCGCATGCGCAGATTATCTCGTTGTCGAAGAATGGGATATGGCCAAACTCACCTGCAAAACCACTCTTACCATAGTACAACTTACCATCTATAACGATTCCCACAGCCACACCCAGACCCAAATGGAGGTACAATAAGTTCGTCTGATCCTTGCTCCTTCCACACGAATACTCTGCATAGCAGCGTGCACGTGTGTCATTCTCGACCAAAGTGCGGATATTTACCTTCGACTCGATAACCTCTCTCATCGAGTGGCCTATCTGAGTGAAATATTTGTAACTTCTTCCAGCCTCGGGGTTTACGCGGCCTGTGATACTCACACCGAGTCCCATGATCTTGTTACGCTCCACGCCCCCTCGTTCGATAAATTTATCTATATTTTCGGCGATAAGGTCCAGACACTGAGTGCGATCTATAAGGTCGAAATTGTCGTCGACCTCCTCAATTATTATATTATTTTGGATATCAGTAATAACATACGAAAGGCTATCACGCCCCACATTTACACCAACGAAATAGAGTGCAGAGTTGGTCAAACCAAACACATTTGGGCGGCGACCTCCGGGGGTCTCCACCTTGCCGAAGTCAGATACAATATTCTCTTCTGCAAGCTCTTGGACCAACTTGGTGATGGTCGGTATACTGATATGAAGCTCCTTGGTCAACTCCGAGAGGGTACACTCCCCATTGATAGCCATATGAGCTATTATGCTACGCTTGATAATATTGTTCTTGTGCGATATACCTTTGAGGTTATCGTGCTCTGCATTGTTGAAAAAATCTTTAAGAGATGTCATATCGGTATATGTTTTAACTGCAAAATTAACCATATAATTGTAAAAAACAAATAATATATTAAGTTTTTTTAAATTCTTTGGCGAAGTTGCTAAATTTCACCAAACGAAATTTTATACTTATTTCTTTTTTTTGTCGCGATGTGGACACACTACAGTAGATTTTTTCTCACAAAAAAAAGGAGGTCGCCCTCCCTTTTTTAATAAAATTATCTATAACTCTGTGTCTGAGTGTTATTTTGCTGAGTGTTGTTGTCGTTCTTGTTATCGCTCGAGGTGTTGGTTGTTTTGCTGTCGTTCTTGTTATCGTTCGAGGTGTTGGTTGTTTTGCTGCTACTCGATGACGTGTTACTCTTGTTGTTGTTCGAAGAGTTGCTTGTTGTTTTGCTCGTTTTGTCCTTAGCGGTAGTTACTTTTTTGGTCTCTACTTTTTTCTCTACCTTGGTGCTTTTTTTCGTTGTTTTTTTGTCGGTCGAGAGGTTTAGTGGGGCGCAACTAGTAGCCAACAACACAAGGGCTAACATCGTGAGTTTAGTAAATTTTGTGATTTTCATAGGATTTTTTAATTATATACGTATTTTAAATAGAGCATTACAAATATAATGTATATTATCCACTATTGCAATATCTACAATCCGAAATTAGGTTTTGGTGTCGAAAAATTTCCACATTTTCAACAAGAGATTTGGTTGAATTGTAATATTTTTTGTTCTAAATTTGGTTATTATAAATTTTAACTCTACCTTTGCACCGATTTTTTTGTCTAAAAGTGCTTATTTAAAACCTTAAGCATGTGCAAAAAAGCAGTTTAACTAATAACTAAATTATGAAAAAATCTATCCTAGTAGCCTTTGCGGCTCTATTTACTCTAAGCGCTTCAGCTGAGGGTTATCAAGTGAACACGCTAAGTGCTAAACAACTCGGAATGGGTCACACATCTGTATCACAAAAACTAAACTCAGAGTCTGTATGGTTCAACCCAGCAGCAGCAGCTTATCAAGAGCAAAAATTCACCGTATCGGCAGGTGTGACAGGAATCATGGCCACTGCAACATGTACAACAGCCAACGACTACACCAACCCAACAACTACCTACACCTCCGACAACGACTGGTCTACACCAATCTATTTCTATGCTAACTACAAAGTTAATGACAACTTGGCTTTGGGACTTAGCTTCAATACACCCTTCGGATCATCTATGAACTGGGGAACAGACTGGGTTGGAGCCTCTTTGGTGCAGAGCATTAGCCTTACATCATACACAGCTCAACCTACAATCTCATACAAAATGTTGGACGGCAAGCTCTCTTTTGGTGCTGGTCTTATGATGGTATGGGGTAACTACGAGCAATCGAAGAATCTATACACAGGTGCTGCCGACGTAACAATGTCGGGCGACGCAGGTCTTAAGTTTGGTGTGAATGTCGGTGTTATGTACGACATCAACGACCAATGGAGCCTCGGTGCTTCATACCGCTCAAAGGTGATGATGGAGGTTAATGAGGGTCAAGCAGAGATCACATATGCAGCAGGTTATGAGGCTGTACTTAGCCAATACTTCGCATTTATGACTAACGGTTTCTCGGCTGAGTTGCCACTCCCTGCTACTTTGTCTGTGGGTGCAACATACTATCCAGCCGATCGTTGGACTCTCTCTACTGAGGTTCAGTGGGTTCAATGGAATGCTTACGAGTCATTGGATATCAACTTCTCTGACTATGGTGTGATTAGTTACGACAAGAACTACTCAAACACAATCATGTTCCGCGTGGGAGGTCAATACGAGATCAGTGACTTTATCACAGGCCGCCTTGGTTTCTACGTAGACCAAAGCCCAGTGGCTTCGGATTACCTCAACCCCGAGACTCCATCTATGACAAAGGTTGCCTACACAGGTGGTGTGAGCATCATGCCATGCAAGAACAATCGTAGCTTCTCGATCGACTTGGCTTATGCTTACATCACATCGGCTGACCCAGAGCGCGCAGGTTCATGCCCATTGTCTGTAAATTCGGATGGTACAGTAAATGCATTCTCGGCTAACTACACAACAAAGGCTCACACAGCTTCAATTGGCCTTAGCTGGGGATTCTAAAATTTTAAAAGGCTAGAGAG
Organism: Rikenellaceae bacterium; assembly: GCA_047173955.1. Taxonomy (GTDB): domain Bacteria; phylum Bacteroidota; class Bacteroidia; order Bacteroidales; family Rikenellaceae; genus Alistipes. The sequence continues at coordinate 5,540 of JBCQUO010000011.1, read as the reverse complement.
CCATAATATAAAATAAAGTGGATTCTGTCCTCGAAAGTTCTCTTTCGGTTCAGGATCCACTTTTTGCTTAAAATAACGTGAGGTCGAAAATCATAGATAGTATCGAATAATATAGAGACCATTGCAAAACGTTAGTTTTGCAATGGTCTCTATATGGGATAAAGTTTGGTATTCTAGCTCTAGGTTTTTGGGCTAAGATTAGAGGTAAAAAAAACTACTCGACATAGCTGTTATAGGCTTTGTCGAGTAGTTTTTTTATTGAGACATTTCTGAGTCTGTCTGTGAAATTCTCAGTTTATTCTCAGTCAAACGTTTTTGTTGGTGTGCCGTCGAAGTCGAGCGTTGGGTAGTCGTCCTCGACCGCTACCCATGCGCAGGCTTGTGTTGCGTCGAGGTTTTCGGTGTTATACGTCGCTGCGTTGTTGTTGAGTGTTGTTACGAAACTATCTTCTTGCATAGCAGAGGTGGACATAGGTGTGGTGGTTTGGCTGTTATTATCATAACCAATATCATAACTTACCCCAGATTTTTCGTTATCCCAATAGCAGTTGGTGAGGGTGCCAGAGTTACATCCAGTCACACCACCAACTTGCCACTCTCCAATCACGCTACCCGAGTTGTAGCAGATGGTGAGGGTGCCATCGTTATTTCCGACCACACCGCCAACGTTACCGCCGATATCACTACTACTCACACTAGCTGTGTTGTAGCAGTTGGTGAGGGTGCCCAAGTTCTTTCCGACCACTCCACCAACTTCCATCCCTCCATCCACATCACCCATGTTGTAGCAGTTGGTGAGGGTGCCGCCTTCGTTACATCCGACCACACCGCCAAAACACACACCCGAGTCACTGCCACTTACACTACCCGTGTTGTAGCAGTTGGTGAGGGTGCCGCCGCCCAAGTTCTGTCCGACGACACCGCCAATATATGCCATATCTCCATCCACATCACCCATGTTGTAGCAGTTGGTGAGGGTACCATCACAGTTCGCTCCGACCACACCACCAACGCATGCCTCTCCACTCACGCTAGCCATGTTGTAGCAGTTGGTGAGGGTGCCAAAGTTTAATCCGACCACACCGCCAAATTCTGATTCTCCACTCACACTACCCGAGACTCCAATGTTAGAGACCTCTGCACTGCTGTCTATGCAGCCGAAGAGTCCAATGCAAGAAGAACCCGTAATACTCAACCCCGAGACTAAGTAGCCTCCACCATCGAATGTGCCTGAGTATTGGTGGTTGTAGTAATCTCCTATCGGAGTCCACTCCACACCCTCTAAATCAACATCACCCATCAGCGTGCAGTCAAATGAGGTGTCTCCGCTATTCACCATGCTGGCAAACTCAAAAAGTCCAGCAGCGGTGTAGACATTGTAGACTCCATCAACTAGCTCGATATCAGGCGTAAAGACCCCCACACCGAGCTCCTCGCCATCTACGCCATTGCCCTCACCCCAATCGCCAATCACCGCACCGCTGAGGTTGGCCTCGGTGAGTGACATAGAGGCGGTGTAGCTAGTTTGGTCGCCACTGCCAAATGTCGCGCTTAGGGTTGCGGTGTAGGTAACCCCTGCCTCAGTCTCGAATGTCAATAGGGCATCTGTGAGGGTTTGAGGGATCAGGATCATCTCCGCAACCCCCGCCGCGCTAATAGTTGCCACTATATCATCCGACGCAGCCGAGAGAGTCACGTCATCCGTGTGGAGGTTATAGCTACCCTCGGTCACCGCCCCCGAAAGGGTCATTGTGCCGTCCACAAGCTCCGATGCCGAGACTGTCTCGCTATCCGCTATCGTGATCTGCAACTTCGACAGCATGTGGTAGAAGGTCATGTTGACTGCCTCCGAAGTGGATTGCACCTCCGTTGCGGTCGTCTTCATTAGGTCGATCTTCGACTCTGTTTGTGTGCCCCCCACGCTCAATTCATAGGCCCCAAGGTCGACTGGGGTGACGTATGGGTAGTATGCCAATAGGTCGACATCCTCCGCCGCAGGGAAATAGAGCGGAGTGGTAGAGGCAAAGTAGCCCGACGAGGTTGCTGTGGTGTAGAGGGTATTCTCTGCGCCATATGCTGTGGTGGTGGTTGTTGTGGTGTACATACTCACACCAATTTCGTCACCTTCGGCCCACGAAGTACCACTCGCACGAGTAGCGATCGAGGAGGTGATCTGTAGCTCACCGCTCTCAGTATTAGGGTTTGTGCCATCATCCATATCGCACGACGCGAATATCAGCAGGGAGAGGGCTGTGTATATTAACTTTTTCATTATGTTTTGTTTTACTTTTTCGTCATTGCGGAGTCGATCCTTTTTCGTCATTGCGGACTTGATCCGCAATCTCACTGTTTCGCTAGGGATTGCGGCTCAGAGGCCGCAATGACGATTGGGAAGTCTGTCTAAGTTCTTATTCGGTTGCAACCTGCCACGTTAGGATTGGGTAGCCATTGTTTATATATGGCCCTGTGTCTGCTACCCACGCATCGCTGTTGCCGTAGCCTTCGTTTGTTAGGTAGTATAGCAGTGTGCCTTCATCCTCTGCCGCGCCTTTCATATTGTCAGTTGATAGTCCGCAGTATTTGTAGTCGGTTGTGTCATCTGCTTCATCTCCAACTGCTCCGATTACGCCAGCAACATCAAAATCGTAGTAGCAGTTGGTGATGGTATCTGTGTTCCATCCGACCACACCGCCAACACTCTCACCTTCACTACTCACGCTACCCGTGTTGTAGCAGTTGGTGAGGGTGCCATCGTTCTGTCCGGCCACACCGCCAACACTCTCACCTTCACTACTCACGCTACCCGTGTTGTAGCAGTTGGTGAGGGTGCTGTAATAGTTCCATCCGACCACACCGCCAACAATACCACTACCACTCACATCCCCCGTGTTATAACAGTTAGTGAGGGGTTCAGAGTTATTTCCGGCCACACCGCCAACATACATATCACCACTCACGCTACCTGTATTGTAGCAGTTGGTGATGGTGCCTCCATTAAATCCGACCACACCGCCAATATAGTTATCACCACCACTCACGTCTCCCGTGTTGTGGCAGTTGGTGAGGGTGCCTCTATTGTTATATCCGACCACACCGCCAACTACGTCCATTACTCCACTCACGCTACCCGTGTAGTAGCAGTTGATGAGGGTGCCGCCATCGTTCACTCCGACCACACCGCCAACAGAACTACTTCCACTCACACTACCCGAAACTCCAAGGTTCGAGATCTCGGCATTAGCTTCTGTGAAGCCAAAGAGTCCTTGATAGGAAGATGTCGAATTGTCAATATATAGGTTCCTAACCTCGTAACCTCCGCCATCAAATTTACCAGAGTATCGGATATAGTAATCCGTTCCAATCGGAGTCCACTCCTCGCCACAAAGATCAATGTTGCAATTTAAAATAACATCTGCATCACTAAAGCTATCATAATCATTATTAACCAAGTAGGCAAATGCAGCGAACTTATCAACGCCTCCGATTTGGTAGGCTCCATTTTCGTCGGCAGAGCCAAGTGTGGCAATAGCTTCAGCTACACTCGCAGGGTATGAGCCATCCCAAATAGGCTCGGGCACTGTAGCTTCTAACTCGCCACCAGAGACTTTGTTCCAATCTTCGATTTTTGCACCGCTGATGGTGAGTGCCGTAAGGCTTAATTTCAGGTCGTAGCTATACTGCGAACCGATGTCATATGTGCCATTCAATGCAACAGTGTGAACCGCACCCGCCTCGGTTGTGACCGACAAAGTGGCGTTGCTATTCGAGAGAGTTTGAGGTATAATAATCGCCTCAGCGGTGATTGCCGTGGTTGTTTGCGACACGACAAACTCGATAGTCTCCGTGTCGGAGCCCAACGAAATATCATCATTTGTCAAGTTAAAATCTGCGGTTGTCACACCTCCCGAAAGCTCGATTTTTGATATTTTGCCGATCGCTGATAGGTTGGCATAACCATCTCCATTAGTGACATTAAGCACGATATTAGATAGCTTGTGGTCGAACACTAAACCCACCGGACTTATGGTCTTCGCTTGGTTTGTGACTGTTGCCACCATCAAGTCGATGTCTCCTTGTGTGGTTTGGACTGCGACATTCACAGGGTAAGCCTCGGCATCGAAAGTATAATCAGCTGTGGTCGCCACATATGGATAGTACGCCAAGAGGTTTACATTGCCCGATGCAGGATAGTAGAGCGTGGTCGTAGTCGAGGTAGTGAAGGTACCATCCCCATACGTTGTGGTGTAGAGGACATTTTCGCCCAAATCGCCCACGACGTAAGGATCTGCGCCATTCGTTGACATATACACACCGATCTCATCGCCACTATCCCATGTGTTACCGCTGGTACGTGTTGCTATAGAGGAGGTTATGCGCACCTCACCATCGGTCGTTATAGTCGTCGTCTCATCTGTTTTTGAGCAGCTAGCCAAGGTCAACAAGGCTAAAGCTGAGTATATTATTTTTTTCATCCTCGATCATCAATTTCTGGTTCAACATAGTCGCTCGCATCAAGCTTGCCTTCATCTACAACTTCGCCATCCTCGTCCCAGCCGTTAATTTTTGCGCCACTAATTATTGCTGCGGTGCGGCTTACAGAGATGGTGTAGCTGTGTTCGTCACCCGATGTAAGGGCCATAGATGAGACTGATACATAGAACTCACCAACCTTGTCAACCGTGATGGTGATGGTCATATCTGCCGTCTGTGGCACCAAGATAAAGGTCGCCACACTGCTTGAGGCCACGAGGCTCAAATCCGTTGCCTCGCCACTCAAAGTGTATGTCGCGGTAGGTACTCCCTCTGTTGAGTCATAGCCCACTTTGGCTTCTGCCGTGACCTGTGTGCCAGATACTTTTACAGTTGCTGAGGCGAGGTCGTCGGTGGTCAAGCCTCCACCATCGGCAGGTGCAAGCGTAATCTTTAGCTGCGAAAGGAGGTGGAAGAACTCAAGTTTCAACTCATCCTTGCTCTTCTCGACACCCACCATCTTTGCCGACATGAAGTCGATATTTTTTGATGGGGTTTGGGTCGTCACATCTATTGGATATGTCACCACCGTTGCATCTGCGTTGTATGGATAGTGCGCCATGATATCCACTTTGTCCGATTGAGGGTAGTAGAGCGGATCAAATGGAGCGTCAGTGGTTGATACAACGCTGAAACTTGCCGTAGCATATGCAGCTGACAATGATGTTGAATATGGGGTGTTATGGGTGCCTATCGGCTCGTAATTGTCTGTCTCGTTCATAAAGACACCAATAGCATCGCCATCGTCCCACATTGTGCCACTGGCACGAGTCTCTATGCCCGACGAAATGCGTAGTTCACCATCCCAAACATCTGTTGTCTCGACATTCTCTTTTGCGCAGCTTGCCATTATTGCGATAGCTGCCATCGCTAGTATAATCTTTTTCATAATTTTTTTCTTCATTTTTTTAGCTGTGAATTAAGAATTGTGGTATAAGAAAAAACTCCTCACTCCTAACTTATTCCGCTGTGCCTGTTCCATCTGCGCCGTCGTTCCAGTCGCTGATCTT
>JBCQUO010000083.1:0-6719 GCA_047173955.1 Rikenellaceae bacterium | reverse complement strand
ACCCATATTTCGGAGCTGTTTACCGAACCAATATCAAATCAAAATGTCAATGAACAATTAAATTTATTTTAGGCTGGAGGTTTAACGCACCAGCAGTAAAAACAAAACAATGAAAAAGTCTTTATTTTTTGCATGTGCCGTAGTAGCTATGGCATCGTGCGCAAAGGAGGAGATCGTTGATGTCAACGTTGTTGGCCAAACGAACGCTATCTCTTTCGACCTACCTTACGTAGGAACATCTTCTAAGGCAGGTGTGGTTACTACCGCTAATGTCGGCTCTGTCGGAGTATTTGCTTACACCACTGGTACTGGTGCTACTGACATGAATGATGATGGTGCTGCTTCTAACAGCTTAGCTATCATCAACAACACTAAGTTGTCTGTTGAAATTGACGGTACAGCTGCCTCTTCTGCAACTTACTATTGGGATGCTACAGACGTTGAGGGTGGAACAGCTAAACCTTTTGACTTCTATGCTTACTATCCATTCGTAGGTACTGCTGACCTAGGTGCTTATGCAGGTGATGGTAATACAGGTGATTTGGTTCATGGAGTCCTTACAAGTGATGCATTCGACATCGCTACTACTGCAGACGCTCAAGTTGACATCCTTGCAGGTGCTGACGTAGCTTCTACTATCGCAGGTAATACTGTTGCTTTGACAATGAACCACATGTTGTCTAAGGTTGACTTCCAAGTTGGTGTTCAATCTGAGAAAATTGCAGGAAACTTGGTTTTGGAGCTTCAAAAAGTTGAGCTTCTTGGTATTGAGGGTACTCAAGCAGGTTTGGATTTGGCTGGTCAAGCGATGAAATATACTGCTGACAACAAAACATCTTACACTTACTTGACTGATGGTTACTTCTACTCTGGTACTGGTACAGGTGCAACTTCAACTACTCCTATGTTAGTTGCTGGAGCTTTGACTGCTACATACGGAGCTGTTAACGCTGCATCAACTGCTGCTGTAACTCCTATCGAGGCATTCATGCTTCTTCCACAAACGTTGAACGCAGCTGATAATGTTGCTGATTACCAAACCAACATCCTATGTTCATACGTATTCACTCAAGGTGTAAATATTGATGGTGGCACATATGAGGCTTGTGTAGTGGCAGCAAATACAGACGCAGAAGCAACTGCAGTAGCAGCAGCGGAAACAGCTGGATTACTAGCAGATGTTGATACAACTTCTGATGAATACATTAATGCTTACAATTCTACTTACGCTTCTACTTACGAGACTGCTTACACTGTAAATCATGCTGCGATCACAGCTTCTTACACTGCTCTTGAATTATCAAACAACATAACAAATGGTACATATGCAGATTGTGTTGAAAAAGCATTGGCAGACAACGCTACAACATTTGATACATATGCTCGCGTAAAACTTACTTACAGACTTAAGCAAGGTAATGTATACATCTCTGGCTCTTCTACTGATTTCGTTACAGGTACTTTCGTTCTTCCTACAACTACTACTATTGGTGTAGGTGAAAGTGATGTATCTGTTTGGGAGGCTGGTCACTCATACTTGTACTCAATTCTATTCTCGGAGGCTAATGTTAACACTGGTGATGGTCCAGACGATGACGATGATGTATACAAGATCGAGTTCTCTATAACTGTATCTCCTTACAACGAGTTCTACACAGCTGACGCTAACTAACAACTATTAATCCTTAAGATTATTTAGTTTACCACAGGCCATAGGGGTTTGATCGCCCCTATGGTCACAAGAGAATAAAAATAGGTGCAAACAAAACGCATTATTATGAAACGGACAAAATTTACATACATGCTGATCTTGGCGGCGCTCATGGCGAGCTGCACCAAGGATCAAGAGTTGGTCGAGGTGAGCTCGGAGGTGACCTACAGCGACAACGAGATCATATTTAGTGGCTCGACATCGCAGTCGACCAAGGGTACGGTGGCGTACGACTCCAACCTCGATAGTATGGGTATCTACTCCTACGCGACGACCACGCCGTGGGGCGAAGTCACAAGTGGCAGCGATGTGATGGCTTTCTTCAACGACTACAACGACACCTACCCTGTGTTGATGTACCTCTCGTCGTCTGTATGGACACACGACTTGGGAACGAAGTATTGGCCATCGGATGGTACCTACCTCACCTTCTATGGCTGGGCTCCCTATGGACGTATCAACCGCGTGTTTAACCAGACCACGGGCCGCCCCGACTTTAGCCACACATTGAGTGGTGATGCGATCATCAACCGCGACCTTTTGTGGGCACCTGCTGTTGTCGACCAGACCCACGGCATCGACGAACAGACCAACACCACGGGCATCGTGACTATCGACTACGACCACGCTATGACCGCTCTGTCGCTCAATGCGCGTGTATTGGTGAGCGAGATTTCGCGTGCCGCGAGGTCCAACCAAACCTACGAGCGTTTTGGTATCAATGGTATCACCTTCTATAAGGTCGCTAGCGAGGCCGATGTGGAGTACGACGAGACCACGTGGGAACCAAGTTGGAGCTATGCGAACTATGAAGATGATGCCTACCCCAACAATATCTCTCATATCGACATCACGGCCGCTCAGGGTAACACCCTCGCGGACCACGAGAACCTGTTGTATACCAATGGAGCTTTCCGCGGTCAGGTATTGAAGGTCGACGAGGATTATATTGACTATGAAGAACTGATCAATAAAGGCTCAACTCCCGACTCTTACGACTATGTCACCTATAGTTATGTGGATGGAGTCTACGATACAGATACTCAGAAGTATGACACCTTTGCCGAATACATCGCGGCACGCTATGGAGTCTCTAGCACAGAGACAACCATAACCAACGCGGAGTTGGCACGTTTGACCTTCGAGAACACCATGCGCACTGTGACAGATCCCGAAGGCCTCACCGAGACCTACGGAATCTTTATGCTTCCTCAGACCTTCTCCGAAGGCAAGAGCTTCTCGGGCATTGCGCCAGATGGCAAGGAGGCTACACCTATCTCGCCCGACGCAAATATCCGCGTGCGCCTACGTCACTACGCCAACACCTTGATCTCGAAAACGGAGTATGAAGCGACCTACGGAACTGACTATACCAACTGTGTTGACTATGTATTTACCAATGCAGAGGCAAATCTAACAGGTTCTGATGTTAACGGTAGTCCAGCAGTTGACACAAAACCCTACATCGCATTCAACACGCAGTTCTATTTCAAGTTGTCAACTAGCGAGGGAATGAGTGTCGCTTCGGGCAGTTTTATCTCTGCTACTGAGTACCTTGATGGTGATTACGATGAATATGATGTTCTTTTCCAAGACTTAGGAGATGGTCTAGCGACCCCTACCCCTTATGTGTTGACAACTGATGGCTCTTATAGTACCGCCCTTGAAAATTCAATCCAAGACGACTACTACGTCCTCAAAGATCAGAACCCACAGATCTATGCGACTGTAGAGATCCCGATGACTGATATCTTTGTTTCTGTCGACGACTTCCCCAACGGATGGAAGGCAGGCGATTGGATCGAGCTATACTGCACATTCGACCTCACAAGCACCGACAACTACGATATCCCGATGTCGGTATATGCCAAGGTGTTCGACTGGCAAAATAGCGAGGTCTACTCGGAGGTTCAAGAGCCTCTACTTGTCTACTGCGACACCCAAACGGTATCGTCAGGCAACGGAACTGTAACTATCTACACCAACTACGAGGGGCCGATCGAAAGTGCAGACATCTCGTATACAGGTATCTTTAGTGGCACAGCAACTGAAGTAATCGGTACATCAACCGCGATTTCGAACTCTACGGTGTCGAAGATCTACTCATACGACATCCCTGTGTCGGTGAGCGGCACTTCGGGCGAGGAAGGAACCATCTCTGTTGTCTTTAACCACAACAATTTGGTGGCCACCAAAGTATTTACACTAACATTAAACTAAAGAAATAGCGCAATATGAAAAAGTACCTATACATATTTTTTGCAGCTTTCGCCCTCGCGGCGGTGGGCTGTAGTGTGCTCGAAGATGAGGATATATCTAGCAGCAACCTAGATTTCGAGGTCTCGAATGTTGTGAAGTTCGACAATGGCGAGGTCGGTGTATATCTCAAAATGGCGGCCCAAACCACCACACAAACATCCGCTTCGGTATCTACGCGTGCCGACGATTACTACACCACCGCAACAGCTACGGAGTCCTACCTCGAGGATGGTTGGGCCTTTGTATACGGACCTGCGTTGCCCGTCGCCTTCGACCCGACCAATGAGGATGGCTATGGTCACTCGTCGCCACTGCTCATGAGAACCGAGATCACGATCAACTCCAACGGCCTTGTATTCTTCCGATTCAACCTATACCCTTGGGTCAAAGAGTTTACCGCTGATGATGAACTCTATGCCGATGATAGTGGCAGCTACTCGCAGATCGAGGGCGAATATTACTATGTCGACGAATATGGGTTCGAGATCCTAACTGATGGAGACAAGAACTACTATGCTGTGGTGGAAAATTCCGACAAGCAAGATGCTGACGAAGACTACACCTATAACTACTACGCACCTCGTCGTTACAACAGTAGCTATGAAGTAGCCTACAACTATCCCGATGGAGATTATGTTGGTGATTGGTACAATGCATATGAGTTTGACACCGATAGCCAGATTGCAAAAGATATTATAGCGAGCAGTAAACTCTACAAAATCTTCCACTCCAAAGATGAGGGTGAGGCAGATTACTACCTCCTCAATGGATTTAATGGATATGGTGGAACAGACGGAATCTTTGACGATGAAGATAAGACATATTACGAATATAAAGAGGCCTCTACAGATGTAGGTGACTACTTCGTAGGAATCAACCCTATGTGTTTCATCCGCTTTATGGTAAACCTCACCGATGGTACCACAACCGAGGTCAACGGTCTGGTATCGACCCGTATGATCTATAATTCAGAGTCGGACTACTACGACGCTGCCTACACCACCGAAGATCACCAAACATACTTCGAGTACTACAAACACCTCTCGGTGGGTCTCGATGCCTACTACAATGTCAATATCGACGAGGCTAGTGCTGCTGCGGAGTCTCCATACCCAATGAGTGATGGTCACTCGGGTTACTTGACCTCTAAATACCCTATGGCCTCGCCCGGTATCCTTATGTCGGATGGTCTGAACGAGTATGCCCTCTACGACATCAGCACAGACGATGTGATCTACTTGGTACATGTAGGTTCCAAATTCGATGTCACAACCAATGATTCTGACTTCACGCTCATTGGTGCTACGCTGCTCAATGGTGCGAAGCGCGCCCTCATGCGTAGTTCGGTGGTTTCGAGTACGGGTGAAGAAGTAGCCTCTTCGGACGATGAAGAGCTCTATTCGCTCAACTTACCCACCAACCTCCACTATCGCTACGATAGTGACAATAGGGTCGGTTCGATCCAATACAACGAGGTGTTGGCCCCTGACTATAAGACAACATCGAACTTCCCAGTCTACTTCTTCCCCAACCAAGGTGATTACCCTGTAGAGTCAGCGACTACTTCTCAGTACACATACACCTCGGCAAATGGTACCCTCAAAGAGGATTACACCAATATCTCGGACCCAGTAAATAACTATAACCCAACCTACATCATCGTCAGGGGTTACATAGCCAAGTATCACGACGAAAATGGCAACGGTACCTTCGACGCTGGATCTACGGAGTATGGATACTACAAGGTCCCAATCAAGTATGTACCTAAAACTATCTCGTATGATAGTGAATCGGGGGGTTTCACTTCAACCTCAGGCGATAGTTACACCTACAACATCGTGCGCAGTAACTACTACAAAATATATATCACATCGGTCCAAAGTGCAGGTTACAAGACATTTGAGGATGCTGTGGCAGGTCCTGCGTCGGATCTTATATACGAGATCACGATCAATGGAGAAGATGACCGCGACGAGTTCGCCACGAGCAACGGTACATTCTACATAGAGAGCGACGCGACAGAGATCTTTATGAAGGGCTACGGCACCGGTGGTCTCGAAGCAGACTTCGCCTTCACAGTGGTCGATAACGAAGTTGAGGCGTTGGATGATCTACTCACAGTCACCAAAGCGACTGCTACCACTACCTATGCCACCCCAAATGTCTATATCTCCTCTACAGGCGATGTCACAGTGTTGGGTTATAGAGTGTCGGGCGAAGATGGTTATACCGCCCTTGCGACCAGCGGTGTCAACAGCTACTTCACCCCCACAAGCGGCACAAAATACGACATAGTATACAACGCAACTGGCTCGGGTACAATCAAGATCCAGTGTGGCGACCTATACAAAGAGATCCCACTCTACTACGAGGAGCTCGCAGCGTCTATGTATGGTAACTACTCAACCACAAACGCAGCCTCGTCGTTACTCACAATCGACGGCGTGGCGGTATTCAGTGGCTACGAAAGCAACTCGATTGAGTATATCTCGGACGCGGATGATGTTTTCTATGTGGGTAATACCATCGAAAATGACCGTGACGTTATATTCCGTGATCTGCCTTCTGGTGTTAGTTCGGAAGAAGCAGCTATCGAGTATAACCAATTCCTCGACCCCTCGGGCCGCGTAAAGAGTAATATATTTACGTATATTGCTGTCCAGTAAACCAAAAATAAAGATAAAAAAAACAGGGCTAATTCCACAAAAAGCGGAGTTAGCCCAAAATTTTGTAACTTGAGGTCTCTAAC
>JBCQUO010000010.1:0-41380 GCA_047173955.1 Rikenellaceae bacterium | reverse complement strand
TGACCCCCGAGATGCGCAAGGAGGGGTACGACGATAACTTCAGCACAGCTGTCAATGCCTCGTCGGCAACCACGGGACTCTCGATCCCACCCAGCAATGTGTTGATCGTATATTCATTGGCTAGCGGTGGTACATCTATCTCGGCCCTCTTCTTGGCTGGATACCTCCCCGGCATACTCACGGGTGTCGCTATCATGATGATCGCTGCCATCTACGCCATCAAAAATGGATACAAGATAGGTGCTAAGGTGTCGTTCAAGGAGGGGTTACGTCGCTTCTTCGACGCTATACCGAGCCTCTTTTTGTTGGTGATCGTGATTGGCGGAATCATCGGTGGACTCTTTACCGCCACCGAGGCTTCGGTAGTTGCGGTGATCTACTCCCTCGCCCTTGCGTTTGTGTATGGAGAGATGAAGATGGGTGACATCACATCGGTGTTACTCTCAACAGCCAAAACAACCGCTGTCGTGTTGCTTCTGATAGCCACCTGCACAGGGCTTTCGTGGATTATGGCATACGAAAATATCCCCCAAACAATATCCTCTACACTCCTAAGCATTAGCAATAATCCAATCATCATACTCTTTATCATCAATATTATTTTGCTCGTTGTGGGTATGTTTATGGATATGACCCCAGCGATTTTGATCTTCACCCCCATCTTTTTACCTATAGTCACAGCGATGGGAATGGATCCCATCCACTTCGGTATAATGATGGTGTTGAACCTCAGTTTGGGACTCTGTACCCCACCTGTGGGCTCAGTGCTATTTATCGGATGTAGCGTCGCTGGCACAAAGATCGAGAATGTCGTCAAACCCCTCCTCCCGATGTTTATTGCCATGTTCGTGGTGCTGATGATGGTGACCTATATCCCTGCAATCTCAATGTGGCTCCCACGAATTTTGGGAGTTTAGAGTTAGGAGTTAGGAGTTAGGAGTTAGGAGTTAGGAGTTAGGAGTTAGGAGTTAGGAGTTAGGAGCTAGGAGTTAGGAGAATCAAGGTTTGAATAACTCCTAACTCCTAACTCCTAACTCCTAACTCCTAACTCTTAACTCAAAAACGTTTATAGATGTACCCTCCGAGGATAGCGGTAATGGGGGCGACGAGGACCAGACCGAAGCTACCGACCATTGTGTGGAGGATTTCGGCCGCTATGAAACCGCGATTGACGATACTCTCGATAGGCACCCCCTGCGACATAAAGGCCATGAAGGCGAACATAAAACTCCCCGAGTAGGCAAAGAGCAGCGTTGTGGTCATACTTCCGACCACGGGAGAGGCTATATTGAGACCCGACCTTATGAGGTCGCGACGCGACATATGCGGTGACGTTCGAGACAATTCATCTTGGGCAGCGGCTATATCCATAGCCACATCCATAACAGCCCCAGCCGAGGATATGAAGATACACGAAATAAACATCTCTGAGAAATTCAGATCGGCAAACCCCGAATATAGCAGCGCCTCCGAGTACTCTTGGATGGTCCCGGGGATTTTGAAGAAGTGGCCAAAGAGCAGTGCGAGGATAGCTGTTGTGACAACACCCAACATCGACCCCATGAGCGCCACCACACCTCTTTTGGAGACCCCTCCCACCAAAAGGATAATGACCGAGGTGGTGACAAAGACCACCCCAATAGAGACAAAGAGGGGGGAGTAGCCGCTCAGCAGAGATGGGATCAAGATCTTCCAAAACGCAAGAGCGGTGAAGGCAAACGACAGGGCAGCTTTGGCCCCTGTTTTGCCAGCGAAGAGGATCAAGGCGGCGACAAAAACTACGATTAAGAGCAACTCCAAATCTTGGCGATAGTACTCCTCGACACGTGCATCGAGCACCTCCGTTCGTGAAGCGCCGACCCTCACAACTCCCAAGACATGATCCAATGGCTCCGCAATTATATCTCGTCTCTTATCGCCCAATAGTTCATTTTTTGCAGCAATAATCTCCCCTTTGAGAGGGCCCGAGAGGAGACGAATTTGGAGTTTTTGGGTCCCTAAGGTCACCACCGAGATGGTATTTAGGCCGCTATTGTCGACCTCCACAACCTCCGCCTTTTCGTAGAGGATATTGTCGGTGAGCTGAGGATTCTCATAACCCGTAGGCAAGAGTAGCAGCCCAATGACTGCTACTAAAACTATGATTATGAAGTATAACTCTCTGCGATTCATTAATTCAAATCTGCTGCAATAATTATTCTCTTAGCAATGTCGGTATTGTCGTAATATCCGCTAAAGAGCTCCGAGTTAACACCCTGAGCAAAGACCATCACAGGGACTGCGGTGTGGGTATAGCTAGTGTAGTCCACGCCCGATTTATTGTTGACGATATGTGTACATGTGGTTGTAAATGGGTCATATCCGCTATACGACGCGCGGTAACGCTCCGAGTCGTTGAAGTCGCGTTTTTTGGCGCTCTTCATATATGCATCGCGAAGTTTACCCAACTCAATATCTGAGAGTTGCGACACGTTTTTCTCACCATCGGTTTTGAGTGTAAAGCCGAACTCTTGGCATGCAAGATCCAACAATTTATCGAACCCAGCCCCTTGAGCGATCAACGTCTGAGATTTCTGAGCAAACTCAATATATGAGGTTGTTGACCTAGCCAACATATCAAATGCAGAGCCATATCCCGTACCTGCGAAACCAAGTGCCAACCCTCCGCAGTCGTGATCTCCCGTAACGACTATCAATGTTTCGTTGGGGTGTTTGGCTGCGAACTCCATAGCCACACCTATCGCCTCATCGAAGGCCACCACTTCGTAGGCACATGTAGCTGCATCGTTGGCGTGACACGCCCAGTCAATCTTTCCACCCTCGACCATCATAAAGAATCCATCCTCGTTGTCGAGCAGTTCGATTCCCTTGCGTGTGAAATCAGCCAATGATATTCTGTTGTCATCGCTCGACTGTTTGGTGAGGTCGATTGTGTAGGGCATAGCCGAACCATCGCCCGTGTATTGCTCATTGGCCAACATATCGAGTGTTGCTATAACTGGTGTGTTGTCACCCCTAGAGAGTGCATCGAACTCAGATTTTGTAGCCACAAATTTAAATCCACTCTCCTCGGCTTGGACGCGATAGGCAGCATATGCAGTCGCTTTATCTACGTTATCTCTCTGTGCACGCCTATCCCACTTAACAGATCCTCCACCAAAGTAGTCGAACCCCGACACGAGGAGTTGATCCGAGATCTCGGCATATTTATTTCGGCTAGGTGAGTGCGCATAGAAACATGCTGGTGTGGCATGGTCGATACTCACACTCGATACTATTCCCACCTTCATACCACTCTCTTTGGCCAACTCAGCGATTGTTTGGAGTTTTTCTCCATCGGCTGTTTGCGAGATTATACCCACATCCGTTTTACTTCCCGTAGCGAGTGCTGTGCCTGCCGCGGCAGAGTCCGTTATATAGCGGTTCTGGGCGTTCGAGGTCGCTAGACCTGTCACATTCATCGCTTTGAGGTTTAGCTCCCCACCGAGCTTAGTGCCTGTCTGCGCGAAGTAGTTATCGACAAACCCCGGGGCTGTCAATGCCGCCTCTGCGAGTCGCACTTGTGGGGCAGCCATACCATCGCCAATAAAGTAAAAAACATACTTCGCCGATGTAGAGGTTACATACTCACCGCCAATCTTTTGTTGTGCGGCCGTGGAGTTGCCCAGACATGAAACGGTAAAAATCGCAATCGCTACGATCGCCAAGAACTTAATGGATCTCTTCATTTTATTTTGTTGTAAGTTTTGAATCTGTTTTAATTTATTCGACTCCACAAAGGTAACTCTTTATTTGGATTGGACCGACATATAACACATTATATTTTTGTTATCTTTACAAAGGTCTACCCCCACCCCACAATGGCCCACAGTTGGAGGGTTGGGCGATTGACGGCTGAGGGGTATCTTCGCCGCTTACGATAGCCCCTATAGGGCTCTGGGTCGAACGACTCACCCCCGAAATATCTGTCCCAATATAGTCGGGCGTAAGCGCCGAGGTTGTCGAGGCCGATAGTTTGGGGAGTGTGATCCCTGCGATTGTCATCGTCGAGGAGGTGTAAGCTCCACTTACTAGCCCCTCGCCCGAGCGAACACCATCCGCCCCCTCAAGGTGCGAATCATAGAACTTTATACCACTCGTGTCGGTACCATTATCGTCTATGAGCGTTGAGGTTTGATCCGTAACAATTAAATTGGCCACGATAGAGACACCCTTGGGTACCAAGGTTGCGCGCCCCACACCAAACGAGAAATTCTGGCGGCAATTAACCAATGTATTGTTCGCTATGACAACATCCACAACTTGGTCATACTCATTGAGGCGACCATTTTCGACCCCCAACTGCAACGATATAGCAGCCCTCTCGCGCTGAGAGATTTGCCCAAAGAAGTAGTTGTTGTAGATCCGATGACCTTTGTTTATCACCCGCACGCCCCCTGCGCGAGGTATATGATTGGCTATAAAGTAGTTATTCGATATTGTATTGTTGTCGCCATGCCTCAATGTCACACACCCCACGCACTCCAAAAAAGTGTTGCGATTGACCACGTTATCGCCCGACTTTATAGATATAATCTCGATCTCGCCATTGCACCTATAGAAAAAATTATCTTCGATGATCGTGGAGCTATCCGTGCGGCTATTGTTGCTATCTCCAATTCGGATCACCTCCTGCCCATTCTCCTCGCGGTTGTAGGTGTCGGGGCGGTAGAAGTAGTTTTGGCGGATGGTGTGGTGGTCGGCCTTTGTGTTTTTGTGCCACACAACTATATATAGCCCCTTGTTGTCCTTACCACCCATATAGCAGCGTTGCACGGTGTTGTAGGTGCCATAGAGGTTGATCCACACATCGTCGAACGATTTATCTTGGGGCACACACGAGTCGAAATGACAATCACTAATCACACAGTGGTTAGCTTCGCGGCGACCGCTCTTGAACTCCACAATTCGCCCTTTGGAGGTGGGCGAAGTCGCCACACATCCATCGAACGAGAGGTTATAGAGGTAGAGGTAATCACCCCCAAATTTGATCTGCGAGCCACCGCTGATAAAGGTTTTGTCGGGGTGCTCACCCCTCACATAGATCATCTCCTGCTCCGTTCCGCTAGCATCGATTATCAACTCCACATCTCTCCACACGCCATCGGCCAAAACAATCTCATCTCCTGACGACACTCGACCAACAGCGAGGTCGAACTCAGCTTTATTACTCACCTTGAAACTATTTTTAGGCGAGGGAAGTTCATCGGCTCCCGAAACGAATTGAGTTGTAAACGCAACAAGGAGAGCACAAAAAATAAATCTTTTCATCTCTATAAATTTCTAATGTCGGGGTAGAGCAAATATTTTCGTCGCATAGCTTTATATTCTGCGAGAGGCTTTGCCCACCCTTGGCGTATCTCAGCCTCCGTGCGACCATCTATTAATTGCGGTTTGAGGGTGGCATCGCCCGAAAGTTTATTGAAAAAATCTGTGCTCGAAATAAAAGCTCCCCCTTGCCCCGACAACTTCATGAACTCGATAAAGTAACTAAGCGACAACCCCTTGGGTGGATCTACATGTCGCAGGTCGACCCCATAACATGTTTTATCTTTTTGAAGCGGATTTTTGTCAAACCCCGGCAATGCGCGTGGCATAAAGGTGAACTCTCCGAACTTTGGGTCGGGATAACCCAACAATTGAAAAGGGGTGTAGGTACCTCGCCCCACACTCACGCGCGTCGCTTCGAAGAGACACAACGATGGGTACAAGGCCACTGCTTGGGCATTGGGGAGGTTGGGCGATGGTTTGATCGGCAGGTCATATGGGTCTCCATGTTGCCACCCCATCATCGGCACCACAACCAGATCGAGAGGTCGACTACCCTGCCACCCCTCGCCATTAATCATAAGGGCCAACTCCCCGACCGTGAGACCATGGAGGATAGGGATAGAGAGCGCACCGACAAAAGATTTAAGGTTGTCTGTGATAATGGGTCCGTCAATATAGTCGTTGGGGTTGGGCCTATCGAGCACCATAAAGGAGACATTAAATTTGGAGCACTCCTCCATGGCGTAGAACATCGTACTTATATATGTATAGAACCTCGTCCCCACATCTTGGATATCGAAGATCACACACTCCACCCCCGACAGTTGCTCGTGCGTCGGACGTTTATTGGCCCCATACAACGATATGATCGGCACCCCCGTTTTGAGGTCGCGCCCATTGGCTACCGTTTCGCCTGCGTCGGCATCGCCCCTAAAGCCGTGCTCGGGGGCAAAGACACACTTCACGTCGACACCCAAAGAGATCAACGTGTCGAGGAGGCAGGTTTGCGAAGTCCCCACAACAGAGGTGTGGTTGATGATAAGCGCCACGCGTCGCCCCTCGAGATGAGGCAACACGAGATCCAATCTATCGGCCCCCATTTCGACTGCACAGAGGCGCTGAGTGCCAAGTAGCACAGTTATTGCTAGAAGTAAAGCGGTGATGTATTTCATAAAAGATTTGATTACTGATTGATTTTGTGCGAATATATGAAAATTCGCTTAGAAAATTAATCTTTTTTTTGTAAATTTGTAAAATGAACTTAATATGCTAATCAAGGTTTGAGAATTCAAACCTTGATTCGTACCACTTAAGGAAGCAAAACCTTGGTTTTGCGACTAAGTCCCCGTCCTTGGGGAGGGGACCAAAGGGGTGGGGTAAAGTATAATAAATATTAAAAAGGCGAAAAAAAGCTCAAACCTTAATTCGTATTAAATTTAAACTACATGGTGCGCATAACTCTACTTCTATCTCTTCTTTTGTCGCTGAGCACAACTCTACGCGGGCAGAACTTCTCGCTCGAAGTTGTAGACCGATACATAGATAGCGCAATAACCCAACGCTATTTCCCCGGCGCACAACTCGTCATAGGTAATAAGGAGGGGGTATACTACTCTAAATCATATGGTTACTTGGACTACACCCAACGTACCCCCGTAGATGAATCCACAATCTACGACCTCGCGTCGTGCACCAAAGTGTTGGCCACCACCCTCGCTACAATGACACTCATTGAGGAGGGGAAAATTTCGTTGGATACCAAAATAGGCGATGTGATAGAGGGGGCCGACACCCTCGAATTTGCCGATGTGATGGTAAAAAACCTTTTGTACCATGAGTCGGGATTTAGACCCGGAGTTGGTGTCTCGACATCGCTCGTGCGCTCCGCAGACAAAGATGTCCCCCTGCTAGCACGTAGCGAAAGTGAGACAAATCCATACCTCTTCGATACGCGATACTACGTAGCCAAAAACATCACATACGACTCAACATATGTCCACGGCTTTAGTGGTCGCGGAGGGGTGAGGATTTCGAAAAACCACTACCTCGACATAGATAACTACCGCATTAAACTCGACTCTATGATTACCGCTGCATACAACCCCAAGCGTAAAGGGTACTACACATACAGCGACCTGAACATCTACTTCCTCCAAAAGATTATCGAGAAGGTAACCGCCACGTCGTTGGATAAATACATCGCGAGCATTTACCAAAAGATGAATATATCGACCCTTGGTTTCAACCCCAAAAAGTGGTACGACATAGAGAAGATCGCCCCCACAGAGTTCGACCCCCTCTTTAGGCGCGACACCGTACGCGGAGTTGTCCACGACGAACTGGCATTTGTGCAGGGGGGAGTATGCGGCAATGCAGGGCTCTTCGGGTCGGCACAAAGTGTAGCCGAAATATGCGGAATGTTCCTGCGCGGTGGCACCGACTATCATGGTAACAAAGTTGTAAACAACTCAACGATAGATCTCTTCACTCGTCCCAAAAAGTATAGCTCTGGGGCATTCCATGGACTTGGTTTCGATAAACTCGACCCCAATAAATTCCCATACCCCAGCGAAAGCTACGGCCACACAGGCTTCACAGGTACATATTTCTGGATCGACCCCACGTCGGATCTATATGTTATCCTCCTCACAAACCGCATCAACCCCTCACGCACAAACCGCAACCTCAATGGCGAGTATAGAAGCAAAATGTGGGAGATGATAGAAAGAATAAACCACAATAACCAACTATACGTAGAGCGCTAGATTTATTTTGCGCGGGAGACTGCTTCACGCTGAGGTTTAGTTCCGAGGACTGCCTCACGCCGGCGGGCGCACAGCAAGCTGTGATTTGTGTTTCCTAGCGGCTTGGGCGTGTTTGTAGTGAGCGCGGAAGTTCACCTTTGGTGAACGTATAATATAAAAATAGTGTCACGGACCTTGAAAATAAATTTTCGGTCCGTGACACTATTTTTATATTACCACCTATCGGGCTCTCCGCGCTCGCCCCAACCCCACCCCAACCGAGTGGCAACATGCGAAGGTTTTCGCCCATTCACCATTTATCAACGTGAGTTTTGGATAAGGGAACCTTATTCAAAACACCTCTAAAATAAGTCTCCCCCAACGGTTTGGGGGAGATTTAGAGGGGGTTATCGAATATATCTTTTCGTCTCATGGTTACTCAGTTTTTCTCAGCCTTACTCAGTTCTCTATTCTCCATTAACCTTTTATTGAGTAATACTAAGTAGAACTGAGTAAGGCTGAGAAATACTGAGACATATTGAGTTGTGAATTATGCGCGGCAAATTTCGGAGCTTAACGAAGTGTAGCGACTAAGCCCACTCCCCAAGGGAGGGAAAAATATAGTTATGAGTTATGCGAATTAAGGTTTGAACTTTTTTCGCCTTTTTTACATTTATTATACTTTACCCCACCCCTTAAGTGGTGCGAATCAAGGTTTGAATTCTCAAACCTTAATTCGCATGAGTTGTGAGTTATGAGTGATACTACCTCGCTTATGTGTGTGGCCGCGAGGGATTTCCCCCTTCTGGGGGGATGAATGTTTAATGGTGGGCACAGAGCCGAAAGTTTACTTTCGAGATCTGGGTCCACCATTAAACATTTAAATTTCACGCTTTAGCGCGAAAACTCTTCGCGGCCACACACATAAGCGCAAGGATAATAAATCACAGCTTGCTGTGCGCCCGCCGGCGTGAGGCAGTCCTCGTAACTAAACCTCTGCGTGAGGCACTAACAAAAGCCTTACTCGTGGTCGAAGTCGATATTATATATATCCTCCACTTCGTTGAAGAGCTCGCGTGTATTGAGATCTAAGTCTTTGAGCAGCCCTGTGCGCATATCGAATATCCAGCCATGGACCTGTGGGATCTGCTTAGAGACCCATGAGCGTTGCACGTGGTCGATCTTCATAACGTTGAGGCACTGTTCGCGAACATTTAGCTCCACGAGGCGGTCATAACGTTGCTCGATATCGTGTATCGCATCGAGCTCATCGCGATGGGTATGGTATACATCGCGGATAACTTGCAACCAGCCATTGAGCTGCCCCATATCTGTGGGGTGCATAGCTGAGCGCACACCTCCACAGTTATAGTGTCCGCAGACGATTATATGTTTGACATGGAGGTGCTCCACGGCGTATTGAATAACTGCATTGATATTACTGTCGGTGTTGACCACAATATTGCCTATATTGCGATGCACGAAGAGTTCACCGGGCTGCAAACCCATCAGTTTCTCTATCGAGACGCGGCTATCGCTACAGCCGATGTATAGGTACTCGGGGTTCTGTTGGGCCGAGAGTTTCTTGAAATAATCGGGGTCTTTGGTCAGTTTACGCTCTACCCACTTTTGGTTATTTTCGAATATATCTTTATACCACATAATAAATTTGTTTACTCATCAAACATTACCTTAGACTCTCTATCGAACTGGGGAAGTGGAGCAGGCTCGAAGTCCGAATATCCACACGCTATTATGCACAGCACATCGTGGTCGGCAGGGATAGGGAGCACCTCGCGCACAAGGTCGATAGCCTTGGCCCCTGAGGGCTCAGCTTGTTTTTGGGGACGATCCTGCACATGCACCCAGCACGAGGCCAACCCTTCGTCGACGCACGCCAATTGCAAAACGGTGGCACTGATTGAGCAGTTCACCTCCCATAGATCGGTCGCTGTGGTGTCGCCCATAACCACAATAGCGCATGGGGCATTTTTCATAAAAGATGATCCATAGTCGCGCATGGTAGACAGCGCCTCGATTTTGTCGGGCGAGGTGACAACCATAAACTTCGTGGAGTGTGAATTGCGCGACGAAGGGGCTAAAAGCACACCATTGAGCATACGCTCAAGAAGCTCTTTGGGGATCTGTTTATCGGAAAATTTACGCGTACTACGACGCTTCGTTAGTATATTTTTTAGCTCCATGATATATAAACTTTTGTTTTAAACGGTAAGTGGGTTACGACCCATACCGCAAATGTAATATTTTTTTCTTATATTTGACAAGTAAGAGTCACAAATAAAACAACACAAAGCATGGATTCAAAGATAAAAGTAGCGATCGTTTATGACTTCGATGGCACACTCTCGCCCCACAATATGCAGGAGTATAGTTTTATCCCCGAGATGGGGGTCACCCCAGCTGAGTTTTGGGCCGAGTCGGACGCTCTCGCCCAAGGGCAGGATGGGGATTCGGTGTTGGCATATATGTCGTGCATGGTTAGGTTCGCACACCAAAGAGGGGTTAAACTCACACGAGAAAATTTCCGTCGCTGGGGTTCCCATATCGAACTCTATGCAGGTGTCGAGGAGTGGTTTTCGAGAGTTAATGAGTATGGGCGCGAACGAGGTATAGAGATTCGACACTACATCAATTCATCGGGGGTGAAGGAGATGATCGAGGGGAGCTCTATAGCCAAGGAGTTTCACCAGATTTACGCCTGCTCGTTTTTGTATGACCACAACAACGAAGCCTATTGGCCCGGAGTGGCGATCAACTATACCAACAAAACACAATTTATATTTAAGATCAACAAGGGGATAGAGACGGTGCACGACAACACTCGCGTGAATGAATATGTGGAGGAGAGCATGCGCCCCATACCATTTAGACACATAATTTTTGTGGGAGATGGAATGACCGACATACCCTGCATGAGGTTGGTGAAAAATGGTGGCGGATATGCAATTGCAGTCTACGACCCCTCGCATGACGATGTTCCAGAGCGTATGTTACCGCTGGTTCAACACAACAGGGTCAACCACGTGTGCAAGGCCGATTACCGCGCTGGGGAGTATATGGATCGCCTCTTGCGACACATTTTGGATAAAATAGAGGTCGACCACCACCTCCAAAAACTGGAGGTAAAGTAAAAAACTTATAATAAATAGGGTTAATATTTTGTAGTTCCATATTTTATGATTACTTTTGTGGGCTATTTATTAACTAATTTTAACACATTACAACAATGCCAAAAATGAAAACAAATGCCGCTGCAAAGAAGCGTTTTTCTTTCACCGGCACCGGAAAGATCAAGCGTAAACACGCTTATCATAGCCACATCCTAACCAAGAAGAGCACAAAGCAAAAACGTAACTTGTGCTACTCTGGTACTGTATCTGCAGTAGATGAGCGCAAAATTAAGAACTTGTTGGTTAAGTAATTAACCTCATACTTAATAGCTCATAAATTATTTTATTAACTTAGGAGTGACCCAGCCCCAAAGAGTGTGAGAGAAACACGCCGCTGATAACTCCTCATAAAACTTTTCAAATATGCCACGTTCAGTCAATGCTGTTGCGTCACGCGCAAGAAGAAAGAAGGTTTTGAAACTTGCCAAAGGTAACTTTGGTTCAAGGGGAAATGTATGGACAGTAGCCAAAAATACTGTCGAGAAGGGTTTGCAGTATGCTTACGCTCACCGCGCCCTCAAAAAGAGAACATATCGTTCATTGTGGATTGTTCGTATCAATGCAGCCGTTCGCGCTCAAGGTATGACCTATTCAGAGTTTATTGGTAAGCTCAACGCTAAAGGTATCGTTATCAACCGTAAGGTTATGGCTGACCTAGCGATGAATGAGCCACAGGCTTTTGTTGCAATCGTTAACGCAGTTAAATAGCACAATGCTCCACTCCTCAATCTTTTGAGGGTGAGTATATAAAAGGGGATTCACTTCTGGTGAGTCCCCTTATTTTTTTAGGTATATCAGCCGTGATATTGAAACTTATTTGCTTCTAAAGCACTATCACAACACACACACGTTTGCCCCCTATTGTGAAGATAGATGAGATTAATAAAATGTCCCCCTAGGTGTAAAGATCGAATACCCAAAGTTGAATGTTAGGTACATATTATCCATGCTAGAGAGGTTGTATTTGGTGAGGGCTAGGCTCAATGGACCGATGCGCGTATGGTAGATCAACGAAAGATCCGTGATGAAGTGCACGCTATATTTGGACCCTATGGGCGGAGATACCACACTCCCACTAGCCTCTTCGTACCTATCCCTAAACATAGCATACATACCCGTGTGCAGGTATAAATTTTCGCTGAGGGTGAATTGGGGAATCAACCCACCTGCCACATACGAAGCAGCCGAGTATTCGGGCATAAAGACCATTTTGGAGTGAGGTGTAGGTTGATAAGATGGGAGCATTAGGCTTGTGGCTGTCGAAGTGGCGAAATCGTCGGCCGTAGTATAAACACCATCAATATTCACACCCATAGAGAACCAAGCGCTCGACTTGGGCGAGGTTATATATTTGTCGTACATAACCCTAAAGCCATACCAATTATGATTGATATTGGGGAGTGTCAAGTAGCTATATGTATCGACTACAGCTGCCGCATCTTCGTAATAACTTCGCTCCGTGCCGTGCAGAAACATCGCCGAGACTGTTAGTTTCGACCCCTTGGTTGGGTATAGCGGCTTGTCGAATGTGATGCGCTCCACCTCTGCTTTGGCTGCCCCATACCTTAATTTAGTTTGGTCGATCAAAACATCGGTAGACAACACCTGCTGGTTGAATGCTAAACCATTATACTTCTCATTTATCAGACCTACATTTGCCCTCACCGAAAACATCATACGACGCGACACTGGCATACCCAGCCCTATAGAGTAGTAGTTGTCCACTCCTTTGTGCGATAGGGTGTTGGTGATGTCGGTCAGCGCACCGAAGTTTCCATGGCGGAGGTTCACATATGAGAGGCTGTAATAGGTATCGAAAAAGATTGGACTCTTGCGATATAGATCTATACGTGCCCCGATGATTCCCGTTGTGTAGACAGGCCCTAGATATAGCTCCGCGTAGAGGGTTTTGGCTGTTGCCCCGATGACCGAATAGTCCAAACCTGCGTAGATCTGGTTGAAGGGTGTCGATGAGAGATTTCCTCCAAAGGAGAGCTTCATGGAGGGTTTATTGTTTAGCTTCATCTGAAAACTATAGCGCTGCGTGGAGTCATTATAGTTCAAAATAGGATACTCGGTTGTGAAATCGTTCGAGGATAAGATACTGTATAGGTTAGTCTTAAGCTCCTCGAAGGTCATCTCGCGCTGGAGAACTTTATGGTCCTTGCGACTGATGGCCACATTGGAATATACGTATTGCAGCTGTTCGGGGCTAAGCCCCTCGATTTTGTAGCTATCGAAAATTAGCTCGGGGGATTTGGCCCTAAACTCGCGACGACGACGTTCGAACTCCTCGGGAGATGTACGACGTGTTGTGCGCCCCTTGATCGAGTCCATCATCTCCATAGCGTCTGAATACCCCAAATCTATAACCATCTGTGCTTTGGAGAAATCCAATGTCCCCACGGGCACATCGTGCTCTATGAAGATGCTTACATCTTCGGGCATTTCGTAGTTGGTACGATTCATCGTCAACATCAAGATATGGTCCACCATCGAGACACTTTCGTCGGGGGTATATTCGTCCGACGTACACGACACACCGATCATAAAGTCGGGACGCATGGTTCGCATCATAGGCTGCCACGGAAAGTTATCCGATATTCCGCCATCATACAAAACCTGCTCATCGTTGATAATTGGTTTAAAAGCCACGGGGAGCGCCATAGATGCACGCACAGCACGCCCTAGATCTCCGCTCTGGAAGATCACCTTTTGGCGACGCTCCATAATATCGCTAGCCACACACATGAAGGGGACCATTAGATTGTCGAAATTCCCCTCACAGGCCACTGTCGCAGGGTATAGGTAGTTCGACAAAGCCATGTCGACTTGGATAGATGGGATCACACTTCGAGGCATATAGAGCGATGCTTTGCTAGATTCATCGGACTCCAGCCTCAGCCCCAATAGATCGTCCCTTTGGCGGATTTTGGTGTGTTCACGGAAGTAAGCCCCATAGTTATTGTCTATACGCCCACTGACCCAGCTAGCCAATTCGCCCGAAGTTGCAATATCGGAGATCTCTTGGGGAGAGTAACCTGCCGCATAGAGACTACCCACAATAGCACCCATCGAAGTGCCTGCTACATAATCAATTGGGATCGAATTCTCCTCCAAAGCCTTCAACACACCGATATGATAGAGCCCCTTAGCTCCACCTCCACTCATCACAACTCCGATGGTCTGTGAGTACGCCGAATTTATCAAAAACAGGAGTACTGCAATAAAAGAGAGTAAAATCCTAAACATTTTGCAACTTTTTTGTAACTTTGCCAAAGTTAATAAGAAAAAATGTAAAATTGATATTATTAGATATGATAAACGAAAAAATAGATGCTTTGTTGCATCTTATAGATGAATTTAAGCCTCAAAACATTGGTGAGGTCGAGGAGTTGCGTATTAAGTTGCTCAGCAAGAAGGGCGAGATCAGCGCGTTGATGGATGAGTTTAAGGGTGTTGCACCCGAGCTCAAAAGAGAACTTGGGCAGCGCCTAAATATGCTTAAGAACAAAGCGCTGGAGCGTATCAATACCCTCAAGGAGGAGATGGAGAGTGGGTCTGATAGCCCAGCGGCTTCGATCGACGACCTCACGCGCCCGGGATCTGCCGAGGCTCTTGCTTCGCGCCACCCGATCTCGATTGTAAAGAACAGAATCGTGGAGGTATTCTCAAGGCTAGGATATACGGTTGCCGAGGGTCCAGAGATCGAGGATGATTGGCATGTCTTCTCGGCCCTGAACTTCCCACCCGAGCACCCTGCACGCGATATGCAAGATACATTCTTTATATCGAAGAGCCCCGAGATATTGTTGCGCACCCACACCTCGTCGATCCAAGTACGCACTATGGAGCGCGAGAAGCCACCAATCAGGGTTATATGTCCGGGACGTGTGTTCCGCAACGAGGCTATATCGTATCGCGCACACTGTATCTTCCACCAAATCGAGGGTCTCTACATCGACGAGAATGTCTCGTTTGCAGATATGAAACAATCGATCTTGTACTTCGCCAAGGAGATCTTTGGAGAGAGTGCAACCATCCGCATGCGCCCATCATACTTCCCATTCACGGAGCCTTCGGCCGAGGTGGATGTGTCGTGTAACTTGTGCGGCGGAAAGGGCTGTAATGTGTGTAAGGGAACAGGATGGTTGGAGATCATGGGCTGCGGAATGGTTGACCCCAATGTATTGGAGGCCAACGGCATAGACTCTAAGAAATATAGCGGCTTTGCATTTGGAATGGGTGTTGAGCGCATCACGATGTTGTTGTATGGGGTCAAGGACCTACGTCTCTACTTCGAGAATGATGTGAGATTCCTCAACCAATTCGATAAGGCGTTATAATATAACCCCTCACAGAAACGTTTCTAGGGTATGAAAAAAAGATGGTTATCGTCATTACTCATGCTCCTCGCCGCAAGTTTGGTGTATGGTCAAGGCAGAAGAGGGGTTATATCAGAGGAGTCACTCCACAGTGGGGAGGCTCCTAAGGGGGATGTTGTATCGCCATCGGGAGACTCACTCGTGGTGAGGGAGATAGTTAGGCTCACCTCCGATGGGGTTGTCATGCGCGACCTCTACAGAGACGAGGCCAAGGCCAAGGAGCTCTTTGAGGAGGCTTTGCGTGTTGACCCTGCGGATGTGTCGGCCAACTACCAAATGGCGATCTTGCTCCAAGATAAAGATGCTACCAACGCTCAACAATATGCCCAGAGGGCATTTGAGGGAGACACGACAAACAAGTGGAGCATGGAGCTTTTGGCTCAGCTATATGTGATTGGAGGGAGGTATAACGACGCTTCGGATCTCTACAAAAAACTAGTTAAGATAGAGCCTAACAGCCTCGACTTCTATCGTATATTGGCGATCTTGTACCAATACACCAATCGCCCCTATGCAGCTATTTCGGTGCTCGACTCCGCGGAGTTAAAGGTAGGAAAGAACCCCTATCTTAGCCAGATCAAACAGAGTCTATTGCTCTCTACGCTACAGACCCAACGAGCGCTCGAGGAGGCTCAGGAGGTGGTTGCCAACACCCCAACGGATATAGAAGCGCGTGTAAATTTGGCGGAGGTATATGCCCAAATGAAGCAGGACTCGTTGGTGGAGGTTGAGTATCGCGCAGCATTGCAGATCGACTCTACGGCTGTGAATGTGCTCAAAGCATTGGGAAAGTTCTATGAGGAGAGAGGGCGCACGAAAGAGTATTTCGACACCATGCGACTACTGCTCAATAGCGACGATTGCAGCGTGGAGGAGGGGATGAGGGTTATCCAGATTATGGTCTACGACCAAGCATTTCATCGCGCTAACTACATCCGAATCACAGAGTTAATCTCTACACTAGCACTCCGATTCCCCACCGACAAGAGGGTCGTGGAGATTAGGGCCAACAACCTAATAGCTATGGGGTTGTTGGACGAGGCCTTGGAGCTATACAAGCGTCACACGCTCGACCGCCCTGCGCAGTTCGACTTCTTCC
Source organism: Rikenellaceae bacterium (assembly GCA_047173955.1). Lineage (GTDB taxonomy): Bacteria > Bacteroidota > Bacteroidia > Bacteroidales > Rikenellaceae > Alistipes. The sequence continues at coordinate 24,651 of JBCQUO010000010.1, read as the reverse complement.
AAGCGGTGATCGACATAGAGACATACAAGGAGCGTCGGGATTCGGCCGACGTATATATTTCGCGTGCCATAGAGCTCTTCCCCGACAATGTGAACCTATATATCACCAAAGCCAACACAAAGGTATATGCCAAGGAGTACGGAGCTGCTATTGATACATATAAGGAGGCTATAAACCACTCATCGAGCGACACACTTTCCTCTGCTATTTGGGGATTGATCGGAGATGTGGAGTACCAAATTTCGTTGGAGCAAACAAAGGCTTCGGCCATTAAAAAGGCGATGGGGAGGTGCTACGACGCTTACGATAGGGCGCTGAAGTTGTATGCGAACAATATCGTTGTGCTCAATAACTACGCCTATTTTATATGCGAGGAGGAGGGTGGTGATCTCGAACGCGCACTCCTGATGTCGACCCTAGCCATTGAGCTAGATAACAGCAACCCTACACATCTCGACACCCACGCATGGATCCTCTTTAAGCTGGGGAGGTTGGAGGAGGCGACCAAATATATGCGCACAGCAATATCGCTCGACAAATCCAAAAGTCCCGAACTACCTCTGCACTACGGAGATATACTCGCCGCTCAAGGTAATAACTTTATGGCGGAGATATATTGGAAAAAGGCTGTGGAGTTGGGATATTCGAAGGAGGAGGTCCAAAAACGCATTGACAATCTAAAGGCTAACGAACAATGAAAAAGATAGTAAGATTGGCCTTTGTCTCTTTAATTTTCTTGTCTCTTGGGTGTGTCGCGTATGGGCAAACCGACAAGATAGCGGCTCAGAAGCAGATAATCGAAGGGCTCAAAAAACAGGTCGCCTCGGGCGAAAAGGAGGTCGCTTCGCTTCGCAAAAGTAAATCCGACAAAGAGAAACAGCTACAAGGGATAGCCTCACAGATCCAAAATCGCACACGCCTACTCACGGCCCAAAGTGAACAGGTAAAGATGCTCCAAGAGGCGATCGAGCAGAGTGAGAAGGAGTATGGCAAACTCAATGGAGAGTTGGAGGGCGAGAAGGAGAGATATGCGGAGATGGTTCGCGAGGCGTACCGTAACTATCGCAACAACAACCTGATGAGTTATATCTTCTCGTCAGAAGATTTTGTCGATGTAGCGCGCAAGATCGTCAACATCAGAGCTGTCTCTCAGATCCGAGAGGAGCGAATGGCCAAAATCGAGACTCTATCGACCACTGTTCTCGAACAGAAGCTCGCTCTCGAGGAGCATAAATCGGCTCTGGATGCCACTGTTGCCGACCTCGAAAAGGAGCGGACCAACCTCGAAAGAGATCAAAAGTCGGCACGCAACTCAATAGCTACAATGAGTACGCGTGAGAAAAAGGTGCTCCAAGAGAAGGAGCTCCAACAACGCAAACTTGATTCAGCGATTAACGAACTTCGTAAACTATCGAAGGGTAACACCACAGGTGCTACATTCACCGCCACCACATCGAATCTTAACCTCCCAGTTGTGGGTGGAAAGGTTAAGCGATATATGGATAATATGGCGGAGATCCTCGGCGCGGCGAATGCAAATATTGTCTCGATATATGAGGGAAAGGTTGTCGACGTTAAGTATAACCGCATAACGGGCAAATATGATGTTTATATAGCTCATGGAGAGTATATTACATCGTACGCAGGTCTTTCGAGTGTGAGTGTCACAAAGGCCAACGACGTGAAGAAAAATCAGGTGATTGGCGTTATCGGACAGTCGGTCGACATAATCACCATGCAGACCGAATTTAAACTTGTATTTGGAATCTACCCACCCAACCCCAATCAGAAGCTCAAAGCCTCGGATTGTTTTAAACGTTAAGTAAGAATCTTCTTAAGGTTTGAAAATTCAAACCTTAAGAAGATTCTTGGGGAGCAAAACCTTGGTTTTGCGACTAAGTCCCCACCCTTTGGGAGGGGATTTAGGGGTGGGATAAAGTATAATAAATGCAAAAAAGGCGAAAAAAGTTCAAACCTTAATTCGCATTAATATAAAAAGAAGGAAATTGTTCAAACCTTAATCCGCATAAAGAGTAGATTTTCTTTCAAACCTTAAGAATCTTAATATGGCAATACGTTACTACACAGACGACACTAAATATAACCTCAAGCAACGTCGCATAATATCTAAATGGCTCCGCGAGGTGGCCCAAAGCGAGGGGTACACCCTAACGGATGTGGGCGTTATCTTCTGCTCGGGACGCAGGCTCCGCGAGATGAATGTGGAGTTTCTGGGCCACGACTACTTTACCGACATTATCACCTTCGACGAGAGTGACCTCAGCGATGGGTACATCGCCGGTGAGCTATATATTGATGTCGACACAGTGGTGGACAATGCCCGAATATACGAAAGTTCTCCCCTGCGCGAGATGCACCGCGTGATCGTACATGGTGTGTTGCACCTATGCGGACAGGGCGACAAAACCTATGTCGATGCGGCTGACATGAGAGCCAAGGAGGATAAATATCTATCTAAACTAATCTTTAACACGAATTTATCGTAGCGCAACATATCTTAAAGGTCTATTTACGATATTAAAGTATTGTTACATTTTAACTATTGTATTGTTATAAATAAAATTATCCAATAAATTTGCACCAACAAATATTGGTAATTCTATGAAAAAAACTTTTACTATTGCGCTTTTTGCCCTTTCGGTAGCGGCACTTCGCGCCGAAGAGAGCACTCAGTACAACCCCGAACTATTTGGAGTTGTAAAGGCGAAGGTCGAGATGAGTACCGAAAATGGTGAGTACCGTTTCGATGTTAGAAACTCCCGAATCGGAGTCAAGGGAAATGCGAGTGAGCGAATGAACTACGCAATCCAAATCGACTACAACAACGAGGGATCAATCTCGATCCTCGACTCGTGGGTGGGATACCACACCGAGCAATTTGAGCTTAAGCTGGGACAACAACAGCTACGATTCAGCACTGACCTCGATCGCGGACCATCTTCATCGCCATTCTCGAACCGTTCATTTTTGGCTAAATATCTTACAACATACTACACCACATCGGCTACAGATGGAGGTTCATCGGCCACAAGCTCGGTGAGTACCATGAGTTCTCGCGATATCGGTATACATGTGGCCTACAAGATCCCCAAAACATTGATTAAGGTGTCGGGAGGTTTGTTCAATGGCTCGGGCGCGAACAACCCATCGTGGGGAAACACAATCAACTTCGTGGGACGTGTCGACATCGGTCGCAGCGAGGGATTTGGAGGTGCACTTAGCTGCTATATAGGTACTACCCCATCGGATAGCTACGCTGCTTACGAAGGGTCGTCGTGGGTCAATGTAACCAAGAATCAATCTATTAAGATGTATGATGCATATGCACGCTACATAAAAGGAGACCTTTTCATCGAGGCCGAGTATGCGCAACGTCGACTCCAACAAGAGAACTTCAGCCTGTTGCAGGCATACTACATCCACGGAACATATAAATTCGAGATCAAAAATAGCCCTATATTTAAATATTTTGCCCCACACCTTCGCTGGGATATGGGTAAAAATATCGAGTACTACGACTACGTGACAGATGATATCTTTAACTATACATCAAACCGTATGACATACTCAATGAACTTCGGCCTCTCGGAGAAACGTATTCACTCAGAGCTCCGTATAGCATTCGAGGACTACTTCGTTAAGAAAAAACCAGCCGACTTCGCAATCAATAAACTCCTTCACGATAAAGTAACAGTCGAGTTCGTAGCTGCATTCTAAGGTATAGCTGAGTTTTTAGATTGTGTTTAGAGGCCTTGGTCAGAGGCTGGGCTGCCTCACGCCGGCGGGCGCACAGCAAGCTGTGATTTGTTTTCCTTGCGCTTTGTGTGCTGCGGCCGCGACTTTAAGTCCCCCAACGGGGGAATAATATAAAAAGATGGACTCGAACCGAAAGTTTACTTTCATGGTTCGAGGCCATCTTTTTATATTAAACGTTCACTGAAGGTGAACAAAAGTCGCGGCCCCAACACACAAAGCGCAAGGCAAAAAAAGGAAACGAAGTTTCCAAGCCCGTACGGCTCGCACCGCCTGCCCGGCGTTAGGGCAGTCCAGCTTCAAACACAGCCTCTATCCACAGCCTCAAATACAACCGCCTAAAGAAGGCACTAAAAATTCTCGTTAAAGAGTTTAAGGCGCTCTTCGAGGAGTGCATATTGGTGCTCCTTGATAAAAGAGGTACATGCTCTAATACCGCACTGTAGGCTACCTGTTGTGTCCAGAGATATTGCACTCACGCCATAATGGATGAGAGCGGTCATAAGTTCGCCTCCAGTCATATTTTTGTAACCCACCGTGAAGTAGAAACCATCGGCTATGGGGTCTCCCATATCGGCATCGTAGACGATATGGAAGCCATTGGCAAGGAATATATCCTTCAGTCTCTTTGCGCGGCGGCCATACTCCTTGACATCCTCCAAGAATCGGAACTCTCCATCGCTAGCGGCTTTAAACATCGCAGCCAAGGCGTATTGAGCCGTGTGGCTAACGCCCGAAGAGATGGCATAAAGGGCGCGGTGAACAAATGCACTTCCGAAGGTTGATTGCCCATATCGAGCTGTCAGCCCCTCATAGGTGCGGTTGTAGAGCGCGTCGGAGATCGCTACGACACCTATTCGCTGCCCTGCGTAGCTAAACGCTTTGGAGCCCGAGATCAACAATATGTAGTTATCGGTATAGTTTGCCACCGAGGGTTGATATGGAGCCTCAAAGGGTCTGCCGAGGTCGTTACGAAAATCCATTGCGAAGTATGCTAGATCTTCGAGCACGATTGTGTCGTACTTATTGGCCAACTCACCTATTGTTTGCAACTCACTATCCTTTAGACATATCCACGATGGGTTATTGGGGTTCGAATAGATTATCGCCGCTATATTTCCTTTGCTGAGGTAGCTTTCTAGTTTATCGTGCAGGTTCGCGCCTCGATACTCATATACATCGAACGACTCATACTTGTAGCCCAGAACAGTGATTTGTTGCTTTTGGACAGGGAATCCCGGGTCGATAAATAGGATTGTATCTCGCTCCTCGCAACATTGACCGCATACCAAAAACGAGGTGAAGGTACCCTGCATAGATCCCACAACGGGCACGCACCCTTGAGGAGCGATATCGACACCCACAAAGGCTTTGACAAAGCGGCTAGCCTCCGATTTGAGCTCCCCCACACCATCAATAACTGGGTAGATAGATGCCTTTCCGCTTTTGAGTGCTGCGATCTCGGCCTCGACACCCACCTGCGCTGCGGGGAGACCGGGGACACCCATCTCCATATGTATAAACTCCGTTCCTGTTTGGGACTCTAGGCTATTCGAGATCGCTACGACCTCACGGATTGTTGCACGTCCGAAATCGGCGATATTCATCTTCGCGATCGACTTATCGACAATATTTTTTTCTATTGGACTCTCCATTTTTTAATTTTTAAAGTTTGAGTAAAATTACAAAAATTTAGAACCTGTTTATACAGATTCTAAATTTAAATCACTAATTCTCACTAAATACCTTGTCTAGGTGGTGCCAAGGCGAGCGAACCTCATTGCTCTGAAGCTCTCCAGGGGTACTACGTCCGTCGGAGACCTGCTTGCGCAACAAAGTGAACATCTCGGCAACTTTCTCGGGATATTGATCTTGGAGGTTGAACTTCTCGGCTGGATCACTCTTAAGGTTATAGAGTTGGATTGGAGGAAGCCCCACCAAAGCCTCCGCATTGTTGGGACGTGGTGCGCTCCATCCGCCCGACGATGGACTAGCCAACAGTTTCCAATCACCCACGCGGATCGAGAATTCACCTGTGATTGAGTGGTGGATAATTGCATCGCGAATTGGAGTCTGGCAACTTGGATCCTTGAATGCACTCAATAAGCTATAGCTATCCTCACCCTCCTCGTCGGCCACATCAAGCCCTGCAATGTCGGCAAAGGTAGAGAAGAAATCGGTCATACATACCGTCTGGTCCGAACGCGATCCAGCCTCAATAACAGCTGGCCACTGCACCAAACATGGCACACGGTGTCCGCCCTCGAAAAGATCCGCCTTGTTGCCTCGATAGATATAACTTGGGTAGTGACCCAGCTCCCACAACTCCGAGAAACGAGCCGTTGTCGAGCAGCCATTGTCGGTGGTAAATACAACAATGGTGTTATCGTCAATTCCCATCTCCTCCAACGTGGTCAAGATGCGGCCAACCTCGTGGTCTAGATACATCACAAAGTCTCCATACTGATTGGTCTTTGACACTCCCATCCACTTCTCGGTCGGAAGGATTGGGGTGTGGGGCGCTGGATAAGGAAGGTACAAGAAGAATGGATCCTTTTTCTTGCCATTATCCTTGACGAACTCGATTGCTTTGTCCGTAAAGGTTGGCAACACCTCTTCGTGCACGAAATCGGGGCCTGTAGGACCCTTGCGGCAAAAAGCAAATCCACTCCATCCATCGAACTCATGGTCGGGAGCAGCCGTTACCATATCGTTTTGAACATAAACGTATGGTGGCATATCCAACGAACCTGCGATACCAAAGAAGTAGTCAAACCCAAGAGCCGTAGGGCCATTTTGGATCGGCACCGAGTAGTCGATCACACCCTTGTCATCGGCCGAAAGGTTGTCTATATTTGTGGGTTGCTCCGTGTAGTGCCAATCCCAACCCAAGTGCCACTTACCGACACATCCTGTGTTGTAGTTAGCGCGTTTGAGCATCGAGGCCATCGTGGTGCGGTAGGTTGGAATCAAGTGACGAGAGTACCCACTCAATACACCCTGCTTGAGCGTGCTTCTCCAGTTGTAACGTCCCGTGAGGATCGAGTAACGCGAAGGGGTACTCACCGACGAGCTGGTGTGAGCGTCCGAGAAGTAGGCTCCGTTGGAGATCATCTTGTCGAGGTTAGGGGTGTGGATCTTTGAATTTTCGTTCAGACCCGACACATCTCCATAGCCCATATCATCCGCCAAGATAAAGATGATGTTGGGGTTTTTAGACTCTTTGCCCTTAGCTTCGGCTGTAGCGTGACCCGCAACTACCGCTGGAAGAGCTAGAAATAATAGTTCCTTTTTCATTATTCGTTTAGTTTATAGTTATAGACTTGATCCAGTTGTGTCCATGGGTATCTCACCTCGTTGCTTTGCAGCAATCCCGGGGTGCTACGGCCATCACCGATCTGCTTGCGAAGTAGCTCAAATAACATCTTCACCTTCTCGGGGTGTTGGTCCTGAACATTTAATTTCTCGCCCGGGTCAGCATCGAGGTTATAGAGTTGGATGGGAGGTAGCTCGCCCGAAACAACCGATTTATGCCTTGGGTTGGGGGCACTCCACCCTCCCGACGAAGGGCTAGCCAACAACTTCCACTCCCCTACACGGATCGAAAACTCTCCTGTAATTGAGTGGTGGATGATTGCATCGCGGATAGGCTCCGAATAACTCGTATCCTCCATCGCCTTCAATATACTGTAGCTATCCTCACCCTCGGTGTCGGCTACGTCAACCCCCACAATATCGGCAAAGGTAGAGAAAAAGTCGGTCAAACAGATCGTTTGGTCGGAGTGGGTGCCAGCATCAATCACCGCAGGCCACTGCACCAAACATGGTACACGGTGTCCACCCTCAAACAAGTCCGCCTTGTTGCCCCTAAAGATGTAACTTGGATAGTGGTCCAAAGCTCTTAGCTCTCCGAAGTTTGCTGTTGTCGAACATCCATTGTCGGCCGTAAAGACAACAATCGTATTGTCATCAATACCCATCTCCTCCAAAGTGGTCAAGATGCGCCCCACCTCGCTGTCGAGGTACATCACAAAATCGCCATATTTATTTGTCTTCGACACCCCTCGCCATTTGTCGGTCGGGAGAATCGGAGTGTGAGGCGCTGGGTATGGTAGGTATACAAAGAATGGGTCGCTCTTTTTACCCACCCTCTTTATGTACTCAATAGTTTTGTCGGTCAACGTAGGCAACACTTCGTCGTGAACGAAATCGGGCGATGTGGGACCTTTACGCCAAAAATCGCCATTCTCCCCCACCGTTATATGGTCGGGCACAGCAGTCGGCATATCGTTCTCGACCCACACATATGGGGCCATATCCAGCGAAGCGCAAAATCCAAAGTGGTAATCAAAGCCCAGATCTGTGGGTCCATTGGTGATCGGCTTAGTGTAGTCGACCTCCGCCCCCTCCTCCAAGCCGCGGTTGGTATCCATTTCGGCCTGCAAAGTTGGCTCCGTGGTGAAGTGCCAATCCCAACCCAAATGCCACTTGCCGATACAAGCTGTGTTGTAATCCGCACGTTTTAGCAACGATGCCATCGTGGTACGAGAGGTGGGTATAAGGTGTCTTGAATATCCACCGATAACACCACTCTTCAATCTACTTCGCCAGTTGTAACGCCCCGTGAGGATTCCATATCTCGAGGGGGTACTCACCGACGAGCTAGTGTGAGCATCCGAAAAATAGGCTCCGTTAGAGATCATCTTGTCGAGGTTGGGGGTGTGGATCTTCGAGTTTTCGTTCAGACCCGACACATCTCCATAGCCCATATCGTCGGCCAAGATAAAGATGATATTGGGATTCTTGCTCTTCTGCGCCGCATGTGCTTGGGAGTTGACCGTAGCAAAGGCCGGGAGCATGAGTAGTAGTAGTTCCTTTTTCATGGTTTTAGGCTTAGTTTATACCACAAAGTTATTATTTTTTAGCCAAAATAAAATTAAAAGCCCCAATGATTTTGTAAATCATTGGGGCTTTTATACAATATTTGGTCAATAACCAACTCTACTTCTTATTCTTTGGAGCCAAGATCATATTCATCTTCTTTCCCTCTAGCTTTGGCATAGCCTCAACCTTTGCGATCTCCTCCAAATCTGTTGCAAAACGAAGCAACAAAATCTCACCTTGCTCCTTAAAGACAATCGAACGACCTCTAAAGAACACATAAGCCTTCACCTTCGCGCCATCCTTAATAAAGTTCTCGGCATGCTTAAGCTTAAAGTTATAATCATGGTCATCGGTCTGAGGGCCGAAACGTATCTCTTTAAGTACAACCTTAGTTTGGTTTGCCTTCAACTCCTTCGCCTTTTTCTTCTGTTGATAAAGGAATTTAGAGTAGTCAGCAATACGACACACTGGAGGATCTGCCTTGGGTGAAATCTCAATCAAATCGAGTTCCATCTCATCCGCGAGTTTAATCGCATCGCGAATAGACATTACGCGTGACTCCTCGATATTATCACCGACCAAACGTACCTGAGGCACATTTATCTCGTTGTTAATACGATGTGGGTTCTCCTTTTCGGGTAGTCTACGACCTCTATTTCCCCCATTTGCTGGCTTTGGGCGTGTTGTGTTATTCCCCGAGAATGCAGGTCTCGATTGGAATGGTTTTGGTGCTGCTATAGCTTTGTCCTCCTAATTTAGTTATACTTAAAATCTTACATCCACAATCGGTGGATACTTCGCAAAGATACAAACTTTTCTCAAATTTCGTGCAAATTTTCAATAAAAAATCTTAATCGCACTACAAATCAGAGATATAAGTAGTGTAAAACAATTATTGCCATATTTTTAAAAGCACTCTTGGAGCGATATTTTTTACTGCTAAATTTCAGTATAGAACCACTATATTTTCAATTCAACAGCAAAAAATCTCATCTCCAATAGTACTCTTAAAAACACACCAATAATTATTTTACCCTACTTAAAGTCCACATCTTCGCCTAAAAAATCTCTACATTATGTTAAGGGGAGAACTCTTTTCTCCCCTCAAATCACATAGACTCTACTCGTCGTCTTTGGTCAATCTATTAGCCTCAAAATCAGACTTTACCATACCATTAACATAGTCGCAGAACTCTTGACGAGACATCTGACCCTTGTCGCCATCGCCTTGTGCACGTACCGAAACCAATCCATCGGCCTCCTCCTTCTCGCCCACGATAAGCAAGAATGGCGTACGCTTCAACTCATTGTCACGGATCTTGCGGCCGATCTTCTCGTTACGGTCGTCAACTGTTGTGCGCACATCTCTGCGATTCAAGAACCTAGATACTCGCTCCGCATAGTCGTTATACTTCTCCGAGATTGGCAATACAACCGCTTGGTCGGGCGACAACCACAATGGGAATTTACCACCTGTGTGCTCCAACAATACCGCAACGAAACGCTCCATAGAGCCAAATGGCGCACGGTGAATCATAATCGGACGATGAAGTTTATCGTCTGAGCCTTTGTATGTTAGATCAAATCTCTCTGGCAAATTGTAATCCACTTGGATTGTTCCCAACTGCCACTTACGACCGATAGCATCCTTAACCATAAAGTCCAACTTAGGGCCATAGAAAGCCGCCTCACCAGTCTCGACAGTGGTGTTCAGACCCTTCTCCGCAGCTGCGGTGATGATCGCCTGCTCCGCCTTGGCCCAGTTCTCGTCTGAACCTATATACTTCTCCGTATTGTTAGGGTCGCGCAAAGAGATCTGAGCCGTGTAGTTGTCAAACTTCAATGTCTTGAAGATGTACAACACAATGTCGATCACGCTCTTAAACTCATCCAAAAGTTGGTCTGGACGCACAAACATATGGGCATCATCTTGGGTAAATCCGCGCACGCGAGTTAGTCCATGCAACTCACCTGTCTGCTCGTAACGATAGACATTACCAAACTCCGCCAAACGGATCGGAAGATCTTTGTACGAACGAGGCTTGAATTTATATATCTCGCAGTGGTGAGGGCAGTTCATCGGACGCAACAAGAACTCCTCGCTTTCGTCTGGAGTGTGGATTGGTTGGAATGAATCCTTTCCATATTTAGCGTAGTGACCCGACGTAACGTACAACTCTTTGTTACCGATCACAGGTGTCATAACTTGTTGGTAACCATACTCTTTTTGGACGCTGCGAAGGAATCCCTCCAAACGATCTCTCAAAGCTGCACCCTTAGGCAACCACAATGGCAGACCTTGGCCCACGCGTTGCGAAAATGCAAAGAGCTCCAACTCTTTACCCAACTTACGGTGGTCGCGCTTCTTGGCCTCCTCCATCATCGCTAGGTACTCATCCAACATGGATTTCTTGGGGAACGAGATACCATAGATACGTGTGAGCATCTTGTTCTTCTCGTTTCCGCGCCAATAGGCTCCAGCCACGGATGTCAACTTAATAGCCTTGATATGGCCCGTGTGGGGGATATGTGGTCCGCGACAGAGATCCGTAAAGGCTCCATTGGTGTAGAACGAGATTGTTCCATCCTCCAACTCACCGATAAGCTCCGTTTTGTAGATCTCGCCCTTGTCGCCAAAGATCTTTAGTGCGTCGCACTTCGAAACCTCGGTGCGCGTCAATGACTCCTTCTTGCGTGCTAGCTCCATCATCTTCGACTCGATCTTCACCAAGTCAGCCTCAACAATGGTCACAGGAGAGTCTACATCGTAGTAGAATCCGCTCTCGATAGCTGGACCGATACCGAACTTGATACCGGGATAAAGCTCCGTGAGAGCCTCCGCCAAAAGGTGTGATGAGGTGTGCCAAAAGGCATGCTTGCCCTCCGTGTCGTCCCACTTATAGAACTTAATAGAGGCATCCTCTCCGATTGGGTAAGACATATCTACAGTCTCACCATTGATTGATGCAGCGAGGCAGTCAGCAGCTAAACGAGGGCTGATACTCTCCGCAACACCAAACGCTGTTGTTCCTGCTTCGAACTCACGAATGGAGCCATCAGGAAAAGTTACTTTAATCATCTCTTTAATTTTATAATTTTGTGACCCTTCGGGCTTTAACCTCTTCCACAATTACGAGACGAAATGAGATCAACCCCCAAAAAGGGATAAGATTTTACTCTTCTGTTTTGGGCAGACGAAGATCCTTCACCGACATATCTCTGTGCGACTTCTCTCGCTCAGCGTGCTGCAAAGGGCTCATCGACATCTTTGCATAGCGCCTACGCGACTCCACGATGTCGATAGCCATATATAGAGCCGAGCGCATAGACTGAGTATCGGCTTTGCCTTGACCCGCAATATCGTATGCCACACCATGGTCGGGCGATGTACGTACAGCGGTCAAACCAGCCGTGAAGTTAACACCCTCGGGCGACAACGCCTTGAATGGGATCAACCCTTGGTCGTGGTACATAGCCAACACAGCATCGAACTTTTTGTAGCCTCCGTTCGAAAACAAACCATCAGCGGCGTAAGGACCAAAAGCCATCACACCTTGTTTGTACGCCTCTTTGATCGCTGGGATAATTATATCTTGCTCCTCTTTGCCCAACAAACCACCATCTCCCGAGTGTGGATTGAGTGCCATAACGCCAATGCGTGGCTCCACGATCGAGAAATCCTTGATTAGGGTTTGACGCAAGTGCAATAGATCGGCCACGATCATCTCTTTGGTGATGGTTCGGCTCACCTCCGCAAGCGGCATATGTTTGGTAACCAGCCCCACACGGAGCAGGTCGCTACACATCATCATCATATCTTGACCCTCGAACATCGAGTTCATATATTCGGTGTGGCCCGTATATTTAAAATCCTCGCTCTGCACCGTCTCTTTGTTGAAGGGACCAGTTACGATTGCATCCAACACACCCACCTTCAACTCATCGGCCGCCTTGGTCAACGCCTCGATTGCCGCCATTCCAGCTTGCGAGGTTGGCACACCGACCTTAACCTCGACATTTGCAGCTCCACACTCCACCAAATTCACACGTCCTTTTTGGGCTTCACGCGCCGACGAGACGATATTGAATTTAATGTTCTCGACATCATTAAGCCCCTTTTTGTAGAACTCCGCGACCTTTGACGAACCGTAGATTACGGGTGTACATAGATCGGTGATGCGTTGGTCCGAGAAAATTTTCAGAATCAGCTCCCAACCGATTCCATTGGTATCACCTTGGGTAATACCTATTTTAAGTTTTTGTTCTGCCATTTGTAGTTACATAATAAATATTCAGCGAAGTTACGAAAATTTTGGTGAATCTCCTAACCTTCGAAGCTAGAATTTCTCATCCCTATAGTTGTAGTGGTTGCGAAACTCCTCGAAATTCTCAACTCCACGCTTAAGTTTTTGACTCTCACGGGCTATATCCATATGCTCTACAATCGAGCTCTGGAGCCACTCCCACGACACCTCGCGAGGCTCAATGCGCTCCACATCGGGATACCAATTATCTATCGGAAGTCCAAAATGTCGAGCTACATCTGCCACTACAATAGCCGAGCCATTGGCCTTACCTTGTTTGGAATATCCTGCGATATGATATGTCGCTAGGAGTGTTTTATCGAGCAGTTCGGGGTCTATATTGGGCTCTCTCTCCCATACATCCAATACACAATCTACCCCACTTTTTTTGAGCGCCCCTCCATCTACGACCTCTCCGCGCGAAGCATTAACGACAACCGCCCCCGAGGGCATAAGCGACAAGATCCTATCATCTATCATATGGAAAGTAGATGAATCAAGAGGGGTGTGAAGCGTCAATATATCGACCTTGGGAGCCAACTCCTCGAGGCTCAGAAAGTCACTTAACCCTTCGGCTTGGGCGCGTGGAGGGTCGCAACACAACACCTCGAAGCCCCACGCACGACAATACTCGTCGATGAGCCGCCCGACGTTTCCAACCCCCACAATACCAATACGTTTCTGGGCTGGGGTCCACTCTTGGATCCCAGAGAGATAAGACAACACCGCCCCCATCCAGTGCAACACCGCGCGCGCATTGCACCCTGCGGCCGACGACACCTCGATGCCATTGGCACGGCAATACTCCAAATCTATATGGTCGAAACCGATTGTCGCCGTAGCTATGTGTTTTACCCTCGAGCCCCTCAACAGCGACTCGTCGCAACGTGTACGTGTACGGATAATCAGAACATCGGCAGTGGCCACCATCGAAGAGGTTATCTCGCCCCCCGAGCAATATACAACTTGGGCAAAAGGCTCAAACACACCCTTTATATATGGTATCGCACTATCTATAATAATCTTCACAGTCTCTAAATTTGATTTAAGGGGAGATCTATTTTCTCCCTAATTTTAATTTTTCTGTTAATAATTGCTCATTTTTGATCTCTCAAAAGTGGGTCATAGTGGCTCCTATCACCTATTTTTGAGAGATCAAAAAGGGGCGGTTAGTAGCTGAAAAGTATTTTAGGGAGAAATTAGATCTCCCCTTTAACGCGGCAAAGATACCATTAAAAACGTGAGTGTAGTATGTAATCCTATTTATTTTTGCTACATTTGCACTATTAATGTAAATTTCAAGGTTAATATCACGATGAATCTCAAAGATTTCGACCCCAATGGCGTGGGTATAGACAATGGCTCATACTTCGGTCTGCCGTGCGACACCGAGGAGGCAAAAGTTGTATTGATTTCGGCTCCATGGGATGTCACAGTCTCTTATGGCGCAGGGACCTCTTTTGCTCCAGATGCTATTATCGAGGCCTCGACACAGTTGGACCTTTATGACTCATCTGCACCCGACGCTTGGCGCGAAGGGATAGCCACAGCGGATATAGACTATTCGATCCAAGAGCTGTCGCAGAGCCTGCGCAAAGATGCAGTACGCGTGATAAACCACCTCGAGGAGGGTGGCAAGATAGATGATTTTACGACCTCTCGCAGGTTAAAAAAGATAAATGAAGGTTCGCAGAAAATCAACGACAAGATCTATGAGCAGAGCCTCGCACTCCTTCGAAAGGGTAAAATCGTGGGGCTAGTTGGCGGCGACCACTCCACCCCCTATGGTCTAATCAAGGCTTTGGGCGAGACACACCCTCAATTTGGAATCCTCCATATTGATGCCCATTGCGACCTACGCGTGGCATACGAGGGGTTTGAGTTCTCGCACGCCTCGATCATGCACAACGTGCTCCGCGATGTGGAGTCGGTGGAGAGGATCACAGAGGTGGGCGTTAGGGATTTTTGCGACGAAGAGTTGAGTGTGGCTGTGTCGTCACCTCGCGTGGTGATGTTCGACGATATGACCCTCAGCCGTGGGAAGTTTGAGGGGCAGACATGGGCGCAGCAGTGCCAAAGGATTGTCGAGACACTCCCCCAGAAGGTATACATTAGTTTCGATATTGATGGCCTCTCGATGAACTACTGCCCCCACACAGGAACACCAGTACCGGGAGGGTTGTCGTTCAACGAGGCGGTATATATGTTGGAGGCGGTGGTTCGTTCGGGGCGACAGATCATAGGGTTCGATGTCGTGGAGGTGACCCCATCGCCCAACGAGAGGATAGACGCAATCGTGGGAGCGAGAATATTATATAAGTTGTGTGGATTGTCGATCAAATCAAACATGTAAAAGGAATAAATTATGATACATAGAGCAAAAATAACCGCCGTAGCGATACTCCTACTTGTCGTGTGCGTGGCGTGCGGAGGCGCAGATAACAAAACTGCAAAAAAATTAGATGTACCCAATGCTGTGCTCACAACCGAGAGCGATTCATTGGCATATATGATTGGTGTGAGCATGGCTCAAAACGCCCTTAAGACCGACCCTCAGATTGATCTAAAGATTGTGGCGGCAGCGATGGTGCATTGTGCCGATGGGAACGCACTGTTTACCCCCGACGATGCTCGATCGACATATCTAAAGTATATGCTCCACATACAACCCGAGCGACAAAGGAGCTACGAGGAGCAATACCTCAAGGAGTTGGCCGCCGCAGATCGCTCATATACACGTACCAAATCGGGAGTGACATACAACGCCTCTAAGATTGGCGAGCCTGCACTCATGGCGCGCAACAATAACGATTGGGTAGAGTTAAACTACACCATAAGCGACCTTGATGGCAATGAGCTCTATTCGTCCCATACGGATGGAGAGGTTGTGAAGAGTGCGGTCGTTGACCTTCCCAAGAGTCTACAGGAGTGCGTTAAGTTGATCGGCCGCGGAGGTCAGGTTTCGGCTTTGGTCCCCTCTAAGTATGCCTACGATGGCGAGGGCAACGAGGAGTTGGGGATCACCCCATATCAAACCCTGCGCTTCGATGTGGAGGTTGTGCAGGTCGAAAAGGGGGCTGCAAATAAATATACCAAAAACAGCGATCCCGCAACATTCTAAACCGACCAACCGACCCATACCATAATGAACCAAAACCTTCGAGACAACAAAGAGTGGGATGGCGTAGCTATGCCCCAACGATTCTGGGCGATCTTGGCTGCACTCTTTGCTGTGTCGCTCGGGGTGTTGGATGGTGTGATAGCTAACCTCGCGCTCCCCACAATCGCAGCCGATTTGTCAATCTCGCCATCGGAATCTATTTGGATTGTCAATAGCTACCAAATATCTATTGTCGTATCGCTGCTTCTCTTTGCTGCGCTGGGCGACTATTGGGGCTACAAGAGGATCTACCTTTCGGGGTTGCTGTTGTTCATGGTTACATCTTTGGGTTGCGCTATGTCGTGGAGCCTCGAATCGCTGATATTTTTTCGTGTTATTCAGGGAATAGGGGCGAGTGCCGTGATGAGTATCAACACATCGGTTGTGAGGATTATCTACCCACGGGCGATGTTGGGGCGAGGGTTGGGCATAAACTCAACGGTGGTCTCGGTGACCGCGGCATTGGGCCCCACGGTGGCAGGGGCTATACTAGCTATAACGGATTGGAAATGGCTGTTTTTGGTCAACATCCCTCTAGGTATAATTGCCATTTCGCTGGGTTGGAGGTTTATCCCCCAGAACCCAGTGCTTCAAAAGAAGTTGTCGTTTAACTTGACCGACGCTACACTATATATGCTATCCTTTGGACTCTTTTTTGCGATGGTGACATCCCTCTCACATGGTGCGTCGATAGGGGCTGTGATAGCTCTTTTGGTGGCATTTGTGGTCGCAGGGTGGTTTTTCGTTAGGTGTCAACTACGACGCAAATTTCCGATCATGCCCTTTGATCTGCTCAAGATACCGATCTTCTCGCTCTCGATCATCACCTCTATCCTTTCGTTTGTGGCCCATATGTCGACAATGGTAGCCCTCCCCTTCTTCTTGCAGATACAGTTGGGGTGTAGCGCTGTGGAGACAGGGTTGTTGATTGCATCGTGGCCTGCGCTCAATATTATCACCGCCCCGATAGCCGGTTTCTTGGTCGAGAGGTATCACGCAGGGATCTTGGGCGGCATTGGACTCACACTGCTCACCATTGGGTTATTTTCGTTGGGGGCGATCTCGGCCGATAACTTCTCTCCGACAGATATAGTATGGCGGTTGGCGCTATGCGGAATTGGTTTTGGAATCTTCCAGCCCCCCAACAATAGCGTGATAATAGCTTCGTCGCCGCTGCATAGGAGTGGTTCGGCAAGTGGAATAATGGCCACATCGAGGTTAGTGGGTCAGACGTTGGGTGCGTCGTTGGTTGCGATGTTGTTTTATATCATCCCCCAAGAGCATGCCAACCAGATTTTGTATGTGAGTGCATCGTTTGCAGCTGCGGCAACTTTATTGTCAATTTCGCGACTTTCGCTCCCTCTTCCTAAATCACTTCAAAGAGAGGTAGTTGGCAAAAAAAGCAAAATATAGCGCGATAAAAAATGAATATTTTTAATCATTTTTTTGCCAAATATTTTGCAAATCCAAAAAACGTGCTTATCTTTGCATCGCTTTAGAGCACTGGATTGAGCTATGGTGTAATGGTAACACAGCAGATTTTGGTTCTGTCGTTCAAGGTTCGAGTCCTTGTAGCTCAACTTTAGAGAGGTCTTTGATGCCTCTCTTTTTTTTGGTTGTTTTTATAGTAGTGAAATTAATAAACCGCGGTTAAATAACCCACACCGCCGCAAAAAGTTCTGAATATGTTAAGTAGACGTTTACTAAGAATCAAGGTCCTAAAAGCCCTATACGCACACCTCCAAAGCGATGGTGACAATATGGTTGCATCCGAAAAATCTATGATGTCGGCAATCGACAAATCTTATGACCTATATTTCCAACTACTACAGCTCCCAACGCAGATATCTCAATATATCGAAGAGCGTCAAGAGATAGCCAAAAAGAAACATATCACAACTTACGAAGATCTTAACCCAAACACAAAAATCCAAGAGAGCGCATTTATACAGCTAATGGATAATGCTGACTCAATCAACGACTATGTGTCGGTGAGAAAACTAGGCTGGGTGAAGTATCCCGAGCTTATCAAAACCCTACACTCACAACTCTCGCAAAGCGACTATTTCAAAAAATATATGGCCTCACCCGAGCGCTCAATCAAAGAGGATGTGGCGATGTGGGAGAAGTTCTTCGTCGAGGAGGTCCAAAATTGCGAACTGTTGGATGATGTTATCGAGGAGCAATCATTGATGTGGAGTTCGGACCTGAGCTTCGTGTTGCCTCTAGTTTTGCGCACGCTTTCATCTATCCGCCCATCGCACACAGATATTAAGGTGGCTAAGAAGTTCAAGAGCGACGAGGATAGAGAGTTCGTGAGAACACTTTTCCAAAAGTCACTTATTAATTTCAACCGCAACCAAGCATACATCGAGAAGTTCACGAGCAACTGGGATGTGGAGCGAATCGTCTTTATGGACAACCTGATTATGGTTATCGCCATGTCGGAGTTGGTGTCGTTCCCCGAGATCCCCAAGAAGGTTACTCTCGATGAGTATATTGAGGTTTCGAAGTTCTATTCGACACCCGGAAGTAGCGTCTTTATCAATGGTATCCTCGACAAAATGGCAATCGCATTGACTGAAGAGGGAGAGATCGTAAAGGTCGGCAGAGGTTTAATGTAGAGATGAGCAGGGTCATATATATCAGTGGCGGACAGAGGTCGGGCAAGAGTAACTTCGCGCAAAAGATGGCCGAGGAGCTGAGCCCCACCCCCACATATCTGGCTACGGCTAGGTGTTGGGACAAAGAGTTCGAGAAGCGCATCGAGAGGCACAAAGCATCGCGGGGCGACCATTGGCGAAACATCGAGGAGCAGAGATTCATCTCCCACTTGGAGCTGGATGGCGAGGTTGTGCTGATGGATTGTGTGACGCTGTGGTTGACCAATATTTTTGAGGGGTGCGAGTATAACTTAGAGGCGAGCCTCCAAGAGGCCAAGCGCGAATGGGATCTATTCATCGAGAAGGATTTCACGGTTATTGTCGTGAGCAATGAGATCGGAATGGGGGTGATCCCTATGGATCGCTCCACAAGAGCTTTTGTCGACCTACAAGGGTGGGTTAATCAACATATAGCCGCCTCGGCAGACGAAGCCTACACAACGATCTCGGGAATCCCTCTCAAGATTAAATAATGCGATAAAATATGCGAATTAAGGTTTGAAATTTCAAACCTTGATTCGTACCGCTTTAGGGGTAAAATATAATAAATATAAAAAAGGTAAAAATTGTTCAAACCTTAATTCACATAAATCATGAACACCCTCTTCAACGCCATACTCTACTACTCGCGAATCCCGATCCCATTTAGGGTCCATTTCTCGGACAAGATCATGAGCCGTGCACTCAAATACCTACCTCTTGTGGGGTTGATGGTCGGGGCTGTGGGTTGGGCTACGCTGTGGGCATCATCACTTTTTTTACCACAAAATGTAGCTACGGTAGTGGCTATATGTGCAATGGTGCTGACAACTGGTGCACTACACGAAGATGGCTTCGCCGATTTCTGCGACGGTTTTGGCGGAGGGTACACCAAAGAGTCCACGCTTCGCATAATGAAGGATAGCCACATTGGATGTTACGGAGTCATCGGACTGATCCTTGTTTTTTTGTTACGATACACCCTGCTTGGGGCTTTGGAGATGGGCCATGAGGCGGCAGCGGTGATGATCTTAGCTCAGGGGGCGAGCAGATTTGCACCCGTTGTTATGGTCCGCACATCGACCTATGCGCGCAGCGAGAACTCCAAGACTCCTCAATCAGCGTTGGGGATTAGTATGTGGGGAGTCGTAACAGCTATGGTTATCGCATTGGCACCACT
The DNA here is from genome assembly GCA_047173955.1 of Rikenellaceae bacterium. GTDB lineage: Bacteria > Bacteroidota > Bacteroidia > Bacteroidales > Rikenellaceae > Alistipes. The sequence goes on along the minus strand of JBCQUO010000010.1, from coordinate 4,707 downwards.
CGCGATCCTCGGATGGCCCTTTGCACTGAGCTACATTGGTGTTATGGCGGTCGTATTCGCTCTCTTTAGGGGTTATATACATAGTCGTATCAAAGGTTTCACGGGCGATACTTTAGGCGCTCTACAGATCATAGGCGAGATTATATTCTACGTGACATTTATGGGTGCTAAAAACCTACTCTAAGCCATGGCCAAGATATATCTCCAGCGCCATACACGCCCCTTGGTCGCCCCCAACATCTGTTATGGAGTGAGCGACATTCCCCTTCACGAAGAATTTATGACCCTCCACCTAGGTGAGGTTTTAGGTCGCCTAGAGGGTATTAAGGTGGCTAATATATATAGCTCCCCACTCCAAAGATGTCTCTCGCTAGCCAATATAATAGCGGAGCATCAAGAGATCGCCGAAGTAATTATAGAGCGTCGCGCCATGGAGCTAAACTTTGGCGACTGGGAGATGATATCGTGGGACGATATATTCGAAAGCCCCGAGGGCAAAGCGTGGTTCAACGACTATATCAACTACCCCACTCCCCATGGCGAGGCTTTTAGCGACCTAGTGGCACGTGCACAAGAGGTGTGGCACGAATTCAAAAACGCAAATGAAGATATATTAATCGTCACCCATAGCGGATTCATGCGCGCCATGATGATCGTCGCAGGTGTCGTGTCACCCACGGATGCCTTCTCCGCAAAGATCGAATATGGCGAACTCGTGGTGCTGTAAGTTACTAAGGTTAGCAGCTGAATTACCCTAACAGCCACTAACCTTAGATCTTCAATTCACTATACAATTTCGTTTCCATACTTAGCGACCTCGCCCAACTCCTCTTCGATGCGCAGGAGTTGGTTATATTTGGCCATACGGTCCGAACGGCTCATGGAGCCTGTTTTGATCTGGCCCGAGTTTGTCGCTACGGCTATATCGGCTATTGTGGTATCTTCGGTTTCGCCCGAGCGGTGCGAGGTGACCGAGGTGTAACCATGGCGGTGGGCCATCTCTATAGCGTCAAGGGTTTCGCTCAGGGTACCTATCTGGTTCACCTTTATAAGGATAGAGTTTGCGCACCCCATCTCTATACCTTTGGATAGGTACTCTACGTTTGTCACAAAGAGGTCGTCACCAACGAGTTGGCACCTATCACCTATACGTTCGGTGAGCATTTTCCAGCCATCCCAATCCCCCTCACTCATGCCATCTTCGATTGAGTCTATGGGGTACTTTGTGATTAGCTCTTCGAGGTAATCGACCTGCTCGCGAGCTGTAAGTCTCTTTCCTGCTTCGCCCTCGAATTTAGCGTAGTTGTAGAGCCCATCTTCGTAGAACTCCGACGCGGCACAATCCACACCGATGGTGATATCTTGGTTGGGGAGGTATCCAGCACTCTCGACCGCCTTTATGATCGACTCTATGGCATCTTCGGTTCCATTGAGGGCTGGTGCAAAACCACCCTCATCGCCCACTGCTGTCGAGAGGTTACGATCTCTAAGAACACTCTTTAGGGCGTGAAAGACCTCGGCCCCCATACGTAGGGCCTCGCTAAAAGAGGCAGCTCCCACGGGGCGGATCATAAACTCTTGGAAGGCGATCGGGGCATCGGAGTGCGAGCCTCCGTTGATAATATTCATCATCGGGATGGGGAGGGTGATGCTATTCACCCCACCAATATATCGGTAGAGAGGCATCTCGAGGTAAGCCGCAGCAGCTTTGGCCACGGCCAACGAGACTCCGAGGATTGCATTTGCTCCGAGTTTGGATTTAGATTTAGAGCCATCTATCTCGATCAGAAAGTTATCTATATGTCGTTGGTTGAGCGCCGAGAGTCCGACCAACGCAGGGGCAATCACCTCCTTGACGCTCCTCACCGCCTTCAACACACCGCGACCGAGGTATCGTTTCTTATCTCCATCGCGAAGCTCAACAGCCTCATTCTCGCCTGTCGAGGCACCCGAGGGGACCGAGGCGCGCCCCATAACTCCCGACTCCAATGTCACATCCACCTCGATGGTGGGATTTCCGCGCGAGTCCAGAAGCTCACGCGCCACAATTTTTTCAATTCTCATAATTCAAACCATTTTTACATAAGGGGAGTACATATCTCTCCCCAAATGCTTTTAATGGTTCGCTGAGCAGCAATCGTGCCCGCCACCTCGTTTGAGGTGCTTTTGAATCAAAGAGTTTATGAATAAAACAATAAAGATTACACTGGTTGTTGTCTGCCACCATATAGGTCCATGGGTGCAGAGCTCGTCGTGGTGGTGGTCATGGTGGTGATGATGATGGCCACTATCTTCGATTGACAGTAGCGAGCTGAACCACTCCTGTGGCAGAACGAAGTCTATAAAGAGAGCGCAAGCGATGGCCCCCAAGATTATAGCAATAAGATATATAACTGTCTTACGCGTGCCGATCTCGCGATGGAGGATAATTAGCGACGCTAGGTTTGTCGCAGGTCCAGCCATTAGCAACACAAAGGCTGCTCCGGGAGAGACCCCCTTGACGATAAGCGACAGCGCGATGGGGATAGAGCCCGTGGCACATATATACATCGGTGCCGAGATCAAGAGGATAAGGAGGATATTGAGGAGGTAGTGCTCCTTGAAGAGGGTGAAGGCTGAGTCGGGAACAAAGGCTGTTATGGCTGCCGCGACCAACAATCCCACCACCAACCACTTGCCGAAATCAACCATCATCTCGACATATCCGTAGCGCAGGGCTGCCCATATTGATTTTCGGGGAGGATCTTGCTCATGGTCGTGCGAACATCCACAACTGCACGCGGCAGGGGCAAATTTCATCTTCGAGTAGTCGATTTTGGGTTTGGAATCACGTCCAAATTTATCGACCGCCACACCTCCAAAGATAGCGACCACAAAGGCTGCGATGGGGCGAATGATGGCAAAGGGCAGCCCAAGCAGAGAGTATGTAGCGAGGATGGAGTCAACGCCCGTTTGAGGTGTGCTAACCAAGAAAGCGACCGTTGCACCATCCGAGGCCCCCTCTTTTTTGAGCGACATAGCGGTGGGGATCACTCCGCACGAACACAGCGGCAGAGGCACGCCAATGAGCGCTGCCCCCAAAACAGAGCCAAAGCCCCTGCGACGCAAAAATTTGGAGTATAGATCTTTGGGGACATAGACATGTAGCAGCCCCGAGATCAAGAATCCGAGGATGAGGTATGGCGACATCTCGTTGAGTATGGAGAGTAATTCGTTTAGATACTGCATTGTACTTTATTTTTTGTCATTGACCCATGTCAATTTATTCAACCCCAAAGGTCGGAATTTTTAACACAATAATCAATCCCTAAGAGTAGGTATCTAAACTTTGTAGTAGTTTATGGACTTTTTGAGATAATTCGCAAGAAAAAACCAATATTAACTACTAGAATAGTTGTTACATTAAAATATTAGTTATACCTTTGTGATTAAGAGGGGGAGGAGATACCTCGCCGTTAAAATAAATTAAATTAAACAAAATAAAAAAATTACAACTATGAACACTAAAGATTTGACAAAAGCAGAGATGGAGATTATGAAAATTATTTGGGACCACGAGGGTATGTTCTTGGCCGATATAATTGCTGCCATCCCCGAACCGCGCCCAGCCTATACAACTGTCTCGACCGTGGTAAGAGTCCTTGTGTCCAAAGGATTTGTCTGCTACAAACAGTATGGCAAGAGCAATTGCTACTCAGCTGCGGTATCAAAGGAGGAGTATTCGCATAGGGCGATAGAGCAGATGCAGAGCAATCTATTTGGTGGCTCATACTCCGCTATGTTGTCATTTTTCGCAAAGAAGGAGGATCTTTCGGCCGAGGAGAGGCAGGAGCTGCTAGCTATGCTCTCTGAGGATAAATAAGTAGAGCCTTATGAAGCAGATCATAATTTTCATAGTTGAGTCGACAGCGATTTCGGCTCTGCTGTATGCTCTCTACATTGCATTTTTTAGAGGCAAGGCGAGTTACGTGGCACAACGAATATTGCTTCTCTCGATACCTATTGTCACTACTCTTTCGGCTTTGGTTTCGTTTGATATTGTTGAGTTGCGAGGGGTTGTGGGTGGTGCGATGGTGGATGTGGCAGAGGTGATCGCCCCCGATGAGGTTGCGAATATGAGCAGAAGATAGTCTCGCAGGCTATACCAGAGGGTGAGTTTAGGGTTATTCGCTCCACTCAGCGCCGTTGGTTTGGAGGGTTGAGCGTGGGTGACGTTACTGTGGGTGTGTGGTGTGTGGTGGCCGCGATTTTGTTTGGGCTCTTTTTGAGAGGGGTCAACGATATATTGTCGCTTCGTAGGCTGGCGACCAAAGAGCAGGGCGAGGAGTACTCTATATATCGGCTTGCGGTGGGTAGTACCCCATTCTCGTTTTGGAGAGGTATATATATAGGTAGTAATTTGGAGGGCGACAAGCTCGAATTTGTGTTGTGCCACGAGGCAGGCCACATTCGTCGCCACCACTACATCGACAAACTACTCTGCGAGATATGGGTTATATTGTTGTGGTTCAATCCCATCACGCAGCTCATACGTCGCGAGCTCTCTTTGATCCACGAATATGAGGCCGACAATGTAGTTGTGGGCAGTGGGGTCGATATTAGGAGCTACAAACCTGAATTTTGGATAAGCAACCACTATTTCACTAAGGAGTCAGACACTCCGGCTGGGATGCAATTTCCCAGTTGGAGTTATACAACCCCAACCAA
>JBCQUO010000082.1:0-7274 GCA_047173955.1 Rikenellaceae bacterium | reverse complement strand
AATACGCACATATGAATATGGCAGTTTTGTGGGGCGCAGAACCCAAGGAGTGACGGTCGTAAATACAACGATTAAAAATATGCGTTCGGGTGTAGACCTGAGTGCCCATATCCCCCCAACTGTGATAAAGGGTTGCACGGCAATCGAGTGTCAGGAGAAGGGGTATTCGATCGGATCGACAGGCGTGATAATCGACAGTCGCGGAGATGCAAAGTATGGTCCGTTGTTGACCTTTCAGCGCACAAATGTTAGGGATTGTTATGTGGAGTTGGAGTTGATGCCCACAGAGAGTAGCTACAAAGTGACGCGCCTCGCGGAGATCAATGGTCAGAACCACTACATCAAACTCACCAACTACAACTCAGAGGCGAGGGAGACACCTCTGCCGATTATCTTTGGAGAGTCTTTTTGGGCAGATGTCCATATCTTTCGCGAGCCCGAAGCCGACCCTTCAAAATTTGCTATGGCAACGAATGTGACCCTCATAAATGAGACTGGTATGCCGACGATCTTTGCAACCAACAGTGCCGACAACCGCCTATTTACCGATGGTGAGGTGTTGGAGGACAATGGTGTAAACAACCAAGCGACTCACCAAGAGGCCAAAGTGGAGGTCTATAACCGCGGAGTGGCTGGTAACACATCGGGCAATTTGCTCTCGCGCATCGATGGCGATGTATTGTCTCTGAACCCCGACCTTGTGGTTGTGATGGTTGGTACCAACGATATGTTAAATTCGCGCAAGGTGGTCTCTTATGGTGACTACGAAAAGAACCTAACCACGCTGATCGAGAAGATCAAAGCCACAGGGGCGCAGGTGATGTTGATCTCTCCCATACCAGCCGATAGCGAGTATCTATTTGAGCGCCACGACAATAGTAAATATGCAGGTCATCCCGACGAGGTGATGGCCTCGACGCGAGATATTGTGCAGGAGTTGTCCCTGAGGTTTGATTGCCTCTTTGTCGATCTGTATGGTGAGTTCACGTCGCGCGGTCTGCCCCGACACAACGAGGATATATATATCCGCAACGAGAAGAATAGCCGCGTGAAGGATGGTGTACACCCCACAGCGGCTGGGTATCAACTCATGGGCGAGATCATTTGGGCGTTTATCGAGACGAATAACCTCCAATCTCGCTACAAAAAGATCGTCTGCTTTGGCGACTCGATAACCAAGGGAAGCGGAGCGAGTGGCGCTGGAACAGTTACGGGCCAAAACTACCCATCGTACCTAAACCAAAAACTAAACCAATAAACTAAACCAATAAACCAAACCAATAACTAGACCTATCTAACTCAACCAAATAATGAAAAATAAATTTCTAACCGTGCTCCTCATAGCACTGCCAATGATGCTTCTGCCCACGCTGCTCTTTGCCAACAGCGGAGGCGAGGAGACTCGCTTCTCGGTGCTCAACTGGATTATACTCGCTGTGATGCTCTTTGGCACAACATACATAGGCGAGAAGATCACAGGTAGCGGCAAAGGTGTCGATGACTTCTTTAGGGGCGGACGCAACTTGCCATGGTGGGCGGTGTCACTGTCACTCATAGCGACCAAAACAAGTGTCGCTACATTTATCGCCGTGCCAGCGTTTGTATTCTCCGCAACAGGAGATTTGAGCTACATACAGATGACCATAGGTTTTATTATCGGAAATCTGCTCTTTGTATTTGTGCTACTCAAGGAGTATTACCAAGAGAATATATACAGCCCCTATGACTTTATCCAGAACCGTTTGGGAAAGAATGTGAGTCAACTCTCGCGCCTCTTCTTTTTGTTGGGCGCTACCCTCAGCCAAGGTGTCAGATTGGTCGGCACGGGGTTGGTGTTGAGCGTAATCACGGGGCTGGATTCGATCACATGTATCGCTATTGTGGCGGCATTTGCTGTGGCGTGGTCCTACATCGGAGGTATCGCGACTGTTGTGTGGACCGATGTGATCCAATTTGTGATCTTCATCGCAGGTGCGCTCTTTGCCCTCTACTTTGCGGTGGATGGAATCCCCGGGGGCTTTGGCGAGATTATAGCTATTGCCGATGCCAAGGCTAAGTTAGTACTTTTGGATCTGTCGATGGATCCCACCAAAACATATACCCTGTGGGTCGGAATCCTCGGATCGTCATTCTTTGAGTTTGGTTCGGACGCTATAGACCAAGTGACAACCCAACGAGCTTTGTGCTGTAAGGATATTAAGGAGGCACGCAAGGCGGTAGCTTTTTCGGCTATTGGAGCCTCAACGACTTGGATTATGTTGTTGGTCGGTTTGGCACTCGTGGCTTTCTACCATATCAATCCTCTCGGCCCCGAGATGGCCGAGGCAGTTATCAGCGAGCCCGACAAGATCTTCCCATACTTCGTGATGACGCAGTTGCCCGATGGAGTGTCTGGACTAATTATCGCGGCGATGTTTGCCGCAGGAATCTCTACGTTGGACTCAGCTTTGGCGGCACTCTCGCAGACAACGGTGATGGGCGTGGGGCCACTTCTGTTCCCCAAAATGAAGGAGATGGATGACAAAAAGGTGGTGCGCATATCGAAGGTAGCTATTATTGTTTGGGGTGTTATCCTCGCTCTTTTGGGCTGTTTGTTTAGTATGTCGCAGTCGCAGGGGTTGTTGTCGCTGGGCTTTAAGATGCCAGGATATGTATATGGAATTTTGATCGGTATAGCATTCCTATCACTCATGCGCAAGGGGCGCTTCGGGGCTATATTGGTCGGCTCGATATGTTCGGTATCATTTATTTTGTGGCTCAACACAGTGGGTGTAAGTTCATTTTGGTGGTACCCGATGGGGGCTATTATTGTGATGGGCATTGCGCTGTTTGACCACTATTTCATTAGAAAAAAGTAGAACGTTATGAAATCTTTACAAAAATATAATGTCGTAGTGGTTGGTGGAGGCCCTTCGGGATCTCACACAGCGCTTGCCGCAGCACGCGGAGGGGCAAAGGTGCTCCTCATTGAGCAATTTGGATTTTTGGGCGGTGCGCTCACAATGATGGGTGTGGGACCGATGATGAGCTTCCATAATCGCGATGCTGAGCAGGTGATCTTCGGGTCAGCACAAGAGATGGTTGACCGCATGGTCGAGATGGGGGCTAGCACAGGCCATATCTTCGATACCACGGGCTACTGCTCCACGGTGACCCCATTCGACAGCGAAGGGATGAAGATCGCCTTAGAGGAGATGTTGATCGAGGCAGGGGTAGATATTCTGTATCACACACGCCTTATCGACGCAGAGCTAGATGCGCAGTCGGGCAAGATTACCGCCCTTACGATCCATAACAGATGTGGCGTGCAGAGAGTGGAGGCCGAAATATTTGTCGACGCTTCGGGAGATGGCGAGTTGGTCGAGAGGTGTGGCGTGGAGTATACTTTAGGGCGCGAGGAGGATAACAAAACCCAACCCATGACCATGAACCTTAAGGTCGGAGGGGTAGATAGCCAACGACTCAAAGAGTATATTGCCCAAAATTGGGATCAGTTTGTCGATGGCGAGCGTGCGGAGCAGGGGGCTGAGATCCTCACTAAATCTTCGCGCGTCTCGATGTGGGGATTTTACGACCTGTGGCAAAAGGCTAAGGAGGAGGGGGAGATCTCTATTCCGCGCAACAATATCCTCTTTTTCGAGACCAACACCCCAGGGGTCTATATCTTCAACACCTCGCGCGTGTTGGATCTCAACCCCACTGATGGTTTCGACCTGTCGCGTGCCGAGACAATAGGCCGTAAGCAGTGTTGGGAGCTATTTAAGTTCCTTAAAAAGTATGCTCAAGGGTTCGAGAATGCAACTCTCATAGGCACCCCTGCCCATATCGGCATCCGTGAATCGCGCCACCCAAAGGCCGCATTTGAATTGGGAGCCGAGGACTTGATAAAGGGAACAGCGTTTGAGGATCGCATAGCACTTGGTGGCTACCCTATCGACATTCACTCGCCCGATGGTGGCGATACCGCTACCACACAGCTCGAAGGCAAGGGTATATATTCGATTCCGCTTCGTAGCACACTCGTCAACGAGTGCAAAAACCTTCTTCTTGTGGGTAGAGTTATCGGAGCCGACCACCACGCCAGTGCTGCAATCCGTTTAACCCCCATAGCTATGGCTGTCGGTCAGGGGGCTGGTACACTCGCTGCATTAGCCATAGAGGAGGGCATCAAGCTGCGCGATGTGGAGTATGCAAAACTACGCACGAGGCTACTCGCTGCCAATGTAAGGCTAGATTATTAATGTTAATTATGGTTTGATTGTCACTAATTTTTTCTATTTTTGTGTTGTAAAATTTAGTGACAATCATTTTTTTGGTGTGTTTAGAAACCTATTACTACTACTACTATTAACTATTAGTTTGAGAGGAGTCTCTCAAACCGAAGGAGAGTGTCTACACATAACCTCAAAAGAGGAGCTGCAAAGTGACTATATAACCTCAATATATCGTGCCTCGAGCGGTGGGGTGTGGATAGGTAACGCTGAAGGTGTCGCACTATTTGATGGGGAGAGGATGCATCCTATTACCTTGAAGGATAAAGAGGGTAATGCTGCAAAAGTTAGAGTCAATAGAGTGGTAGGCGACTCGCTCAATTCTGTGATACTAGCAACAGATATTGGGTTATATACGCTCGACAAAAATCACAACTCTTTCACCCTAAGTTACAGTTGTGATATGGCGACTCTTTGTGCTTTGAGAGTGGGCGATTATACTCTTATAGGGAGGAGCGATGGTTTGGTTATACTTAACACAAAGAGTGGAAAGGAGACTCCCCTTCTGCAAGGTGAGAGAGTGCTGAATGCTCTGCGACATACGAATGGCACAATATACCTGTTGACAACCTCAGCCCTATACTCAATAACTACATCTGGTGATATTGAGACACTACACTCCGCGCAAAGTGATAGCTTTTCGGATATGGCACTTGGTGAGCAGAGAATATACATAAGTAAAGATAGTAAGGAGCCTCACTCGCTGTTATGTTACGACATCGCCACTTCGCAGATTGAACAACTGCCCAATATCGAGAGCACTATTATTCGATCGCTACATTATAATGAAGATAGATCAAAGCTCTTTTGTGCAACCGATGGTGATGGAGTAATTGTCTATAATACTCAGCAACAAAGAATAGAGCATAGAATTAACACTGTAACGCAGAAGATAACCTCCAACTCAATAAAGTCCGTACTACTCGATAAGCAAGGGATTTTGTGGCTTGGGAGCTACTCAAATGGAGTCTACTTTTTGCAGCCTACCCGAAATCTCATATCTCAGACAGAGGGAATATCTGGTTATGGAGCTCGCTCTATGGCAATTGTATCGAATAGTAGATATATAATAGGGTCAAGGGATGGTCTATTGCATTGGATAGATGGCGATGTAGATCACTTTAAAAGTGCAGAATACCCAATAATTAAGTCGGATATTATATTAACAATTTACCCATATGCGGGTGATTTATACTTGGTTGGAACATTTGGCGGAGGTGTTTTTCTATTCGACGAAAAGCAAGGTAAGCCCATTCCGTTTAACATAGATGCTGAATTGAACAGAGCTTTAGATAATGAGTCAGTCTATGGCATAGAGTTCATTGACAATGCCCTCTACCTCTTCACTCTCAATGGTCTATATCGCTACTCCGAGGGCATGGGAGTTAGCCAGTGGACTCACCTTAATAGTGCGTTGCCATCATCACAACTATACGCTTATGGGTATGACCCATCGAGGGGGATATTCTACGTTGGTTCATCCGAAGGGGTTGCAATATTTGACATTTCCAAAGAGGAGGTGCGCAGCATGCAGCTCAGTGGAGTGCCAAACGACTTTCGCAGTAATACGATCTCTGTCGGCAGTCGTGGCGATATATATATTGATAGAGATTATACCGAATTGCTAAAAATAGATCCCAACACATTCGAGGTGGAGATAATCGACTTTACGTTCTCGCAGAAGAGCCGTATATCGGGAGTCCTAGAACAGCATGATAGCGACGGTCTATGGATTGCAACAACCAAAGGGCTATATAGCTACAACACAAAGAGTAAAGAGGTGATGAACTTTGCTCAAAAGAGTGGCCTTTCATCTACCTCTATCTGTCCAAATGCTATAGTGGAGTATGAAGATCGTATATTTTTAGGAAGTGAAGATGGGCTTTTTTCTCTCTCTACACAGCTTGCACCACGAAGCGTTAACGCTACAAAAATCGCTATCTCACAACTCAAAATAGATGGTGATGAACGGGCAGTAGAGCCTATGATTACGCCCAAGAGTGACTCTACACAGATCACACCGCCGATCTATAGTTTCGAGGTGTATCGTGGAGAAAATATCGAAGTGGAGCTAATCGAGCCCCTATTTAGTCGAGCCTTTGGTGGAATGTATGCCATAAGCATAGGGGGTGACCAATGGTACTACTCATCGAGTAATACCTTTAAATTGAGTAGTGCAGATATGTCGATAGGTCGTCACAAAATCTATATTAAAATTGCAGATGACCATAGGCACGAGTGGAGCGAACCTATATATATCGGAGAGCTGAGGGTTAAGTTAAGTAGAGGCGTTATTACACTGATTGGAATAGTTGTGCTTCTGCCATTACTATATCTACTCTTCGGTGTTGTTAAACGTAATCGACAACGCGCAAAACAAGAGAATACCACTGCAGTAAAACGTGATGTTGATAGTGAGCATTCGCAACAAATCATAGCTCTTCTACGCTCAAATTTAGAGAGCAGTGGTGACTATAAAAACCCAAAATATAAATTACAGGATCTCTCCGGCGCAACAGGCATCTCAGCCAAAGATATCTCCTATCTGTTAAATAACTATCTCGAAATAAGCTTTTCGGATTTCATAAATGAGTATCGTATTGAGGATGTTAAGAAACTCTTACTAGAGAAGGATGCCACCTCCTATATTCTCCCTACACTAGGAGAGAGATGTGGTTTCAACTCAAAGACATCATTCTATCGAATATTTAAACAAAAAACAGGATTAACCCCTCTGCAATATCGCAAACAGCAGATTGAGGAGTCTGATGATGATTCACAATAATTAGTGCCAATTCAAGAAGTGGCACCAAGTTTTATCAATATTTTTGTCTATTTTATGGTTTGTTCATAATTTTGTGCATATAAAACCAGTACAAAAAAGATTATGAAACCCACATGACCTTCAGTCACCCAGAATGATGAAAATGACCTACGATGTATTATCTTTGTGTATTCACACACACATTATTATCTATGGGGTCAATATCATTCGATCAAGTA
>JBCQUO010000009.1:0-43234 GCA_047173955.1 Rikenellaceae bacterium | reverse complement strand
AAGGAGAGTTTTACCTCTCTTTCCTCTCTGAAAAAATATTTTATCTCATTCTCTGCAACTTCCCAATTCCTCAGTTGCATTTACAAGTTGAATTCAGGAAACAAATAAGTTATTCTCCCCCGCCCCATATACAACAACAAACGCCGCGGGCTCCTTTTCCCCTCGGCGTTTGTCGCATAAATTTATACAAATTAAGGTTTGAACTTTTTTTCGCCTTTTTTACATTTATTATATTTTACCCCACCCCTAAATCCCCTCCCAAGGGTGGGGACTTAGTCGCAAAACCAAGGTTTTGCTCCCTTAAGAAAGCGTAATTTATAAAACTTTCAATTAAAAAATTAATACCCTATAAAATCCCCTTTGAGGTTGAATGTCAAATCAATATCACCATTCAACTCGACCTCAATTGTTCTTTTATCACGCTCGATCTGCACGATCCTATTACTAGGGAATTTATCCTTAACATATTGGCTTATAGCATCGGGCACAACGCTCTCCGCGACCCCCTGCTTACCCTTGCTTTTAACCTCTGTCCAATCACCTTTATCATCGAACTCAACCTTAACCCCATTTGTGAGGATCACCTTATAGCTCCTAGTAAATCCATCTCTTTCCATGGTCGAGATCGAAACCTTGTCGCTTGGGTAGTGGGTCGAGACAAATGTTTGTGCACTTTGAGGCAATGCACTTTGGTCTATAACCTTTTCGTCGGCCCAGAGGGTCGGAACAGTCGATAGCACAGCTATAATTGCAAATAAGATTTTTTTCATAATTTTGTTTTTTAGTTTTAAAAAAACTCTTTTCCATTCACCGCCTAACGGAGGTGAATATTCACATCCCCCCCTTCTAAAATGGGATATTGGTTATCGCCTCGATCTCGATCAACAACTCCTCACGACACACATCTGCCAACAGATAGACAACCGATGTATCGGACCATCTAGCCTCGGTGACTCTTTTGATGTCGGCCGTATCCTTGGCGAGTTTAACATATGCACGAGCCGAATGGATCTCTCGCTCCTTACTCGAAATCTCTATGCCATATTTGTTGCAGGTATGATCCGACACCAAATGTTCGATATTCTCCATCGTTTGGATAGTCTGAGTAGCCGCGTCGTCGCTATCCATACTATCTTCGCCGCGGATCGCCGCAGTTCCCGAGATAAAGAGTATATATCCCTCCTCCTTGTTGCCCAAAGCCTTAGCGCGCTCGAACTTAGGGGTCGAACGCCCCTCGATCTTGTCGCACTCCGCACCGATCAACACCTCTTGCGAATATACGTGAGCCGCAAGCTGAAGGTCGTTATCCACGGGCAAAATCTTCATCTTGTCGTTGAGCGGCTTGACAGCTATGAGGTCCACAGTTACTGCTCCACAATCCATGCCAATTCCCGTTGCTGCTGGATAACCTTTGGTCGACCAGTCGGCCAAACGGTAAAACTCCGTACGCGAATCATTGAAGGCTTGATAGTGTTGATAGTCGGAAGAATCGACAGCCGTGATTTGGGGAATGTAGTTCCACTGGCGAAAAATATCTGAGATCTCGAACCCCTCCAAAGCAAATAGTTTGGTGAGTTTAGCAAAGAGGTCGTCTGACTGTTTGCGGATAGAGTCCCTGACCGAACCTCGCACTCCGCACACAACAAGTCGCCTCATATCGTCGCTCTCCATGATAAGATAACGGAGACCATCCATCTCTCGGTGGTCGACATCGACACCAATGACTTGAACCTCGGCTACATATTTGCCACCATCCAAAAGAGGTTGGGTGACATAACTAACCAAAGGGGCCTTTGCGCCATATAACTCCACTGTGGTACGCTCCAAAAACTCAACATTTCTTTCATACTCACTGTCATCTACACACTCACCGAAGATAGTTATACGCATAACGACTTTATCTCCTTCGTGACTCTTACGTAACAACTCTATTGCACCTGCTTCGAAACTCTCTTCTTGAGAGAAAATATGAATGCATTGGCTGTAATTTCTCATCTCTTATTTAGGTTTTAGTTTTATTCATTAGTTGGTACAGGCCTCTAAAACTAGATATATTACCCTACTTAAGTAGTGTAAAACAATTATTGCCATATTTTTAAAAGCACTCTTTGAGCGATATTTTTCACTATTAAATCTCAATATAGAATAACTATATTTTCGATTCAATAGCAAAAAAATCTCATCTCCAATAGTACTCTTAAAAACACACCAATAATTATATTACCCTACTTAATACAAAAATATAGTTAAATTCTGAAGAGAAATTGAAGATACAGAATAAAAGGATAAATTATGCGAATTAGGTAAATTTAATTTGAAAACGGTGCAGCCCCTCCACGAACGAGTAATCGACCTTGAAGTCGTAGAGCTTACAGATGGATTGAACAATAGATAACCCAAGCCCATAGGTTCCAGACTTGGCACCTCCTTGATAAAATCTATTGAATATTTTATTTGAATCGAGGGGTTTATCTGCGCCACTATTGGCTACCGCGATAAAATTTCTACCAACCTCTATACACACCTCTCCGCCATTGACATTGTGAGCAAAACTATTTTTTATTAAGTTCACAACCATTGTCGTGGCTAGCTCTCCATTGCACTCCACAACACAACTCCCTCGTTCTTTTAAATTAACCGAGACACCACGGCTTTCGTATAACTCCGCGAGCAACTCCATATTGTGACGAACAATATCGTTGATACTCAACTGCGAATTTTCGAACCCACCGTTCTCGATCCTCGAGAGCATCAACAGTGAGCGATTGAGCTTCGAGAGGCGAGACAGCGTCGCCATACACCCCACAACATCCTCCATCTGAGCCTCCGAAAGTTCACTCTCGCAGAGCAGTTCCAAGCGGTTTTGACAAATAGCGATTGGGGTTTGAAGTTCGTGCGAGGCGTTACCGATAAACTCTTTCTGCTCCTCGAAAGCTCGCCGAGCACGCTGAGCAAAGGCCTCGATAGCTACGGTTAACTCTTTGATTTCACGAATATTACTCTCTTCGATCTTGGGCAGCTGACAACTCTCGATATCGCTATTGTAGAGCCAATTCATAAACCGATCCAAAGGGCGTAATCCACCCTTAACTGCCCATATATTGATAAGCAAGACGACGATCAGAAGCAACACGAAAAGGATCAACACCGACCGCCAGATTGTCATAATCAGCTCGGTGCTATCAATTGTCGGAGTGACGACCTTCACTTCGTAGTAGTTGTCATTAGCATCTCTAAAAACCTGCCTCAACACCCTTGATGGCTCATACTCGTTCTTGTACCTTACGAGTATCTTTTCATTTCGTAGACCCTCTCGGCTTTTGGCGACCGCCAGACTATCGGGGCTTAGAGGGTAAATGAAGTAGGCGTTATTGGAACCGTTGCGGTTTGTTGGCAGGCGCTCACCAGCCAAGAAATTTTGGATAATCATCGTTGAGTAATCCTCCAAAACATCGTTCGTCTCTTCGTTGACTACCTCGACAACCAAGTAATAAAAGAGCACAGCCCACACCCCCAACACCAAAAATAGTGAGAGGGAGACTCGCAACATTATATGGTTTATGAATCTCATTGACAACTTACCAATTTATACCCAAAACCATAGACCGATTTGATCTCCACACCACTCTCTACCATTGCCAGTTTGCGCCTTAGATTTTTTACATGTGTATAGATAAAATCGAAGTTATCTGCGTGGTCTACAAAATCGCCCCACACACTCTCTGCCAAACTCTCTTTGCTGATTATATGACCTTTACGCATAGCAAAATGGAGCAATATATCATACTCCTTGCGACTCAAATCGAGAAGCTCGCCATTGACCTTAACAAACGACCTGTCGAGCGCAATGGTGACATTATTGAGTGTTATAATATTCCCACCACTATTACCTTTGCGGCGAATAATACTATTGATACGCGCCGTAAGCTCCGAGAGGTGGAATGGTTTGGCTAGATAGTCATCGGCCCCTAAATTGAGCCCCACGACTTTATCGTCAATGGAGTCTTTGGCCGAGATGATTATCACCCCACCCAATTTATTGGTACTCTTGAGTTCGCGAAGAAGCTCTAGCCCACTACCATCGGGCAACATGATATCTAGCAATATACATTCGTACTCGAAAAGTTCGATCTTGATTCGAGCCTCTTCGAACGAGTAGGCACTCTCCACAACATACCCCTCGCGGCTAAGAGCTCTTACGATAGTCTCGGCTAGCGATTTTTCATCCTCGACAACTAATATTTTCATACATCACCACATTGATTAACAAAAATTAGAAAATAACCCAAGCCAAGGAGAGGACTCACCCCATCCATTTAACGATTAGTATTTATCAAAGTGAACCTTCGACTCTACATATTTGTTTTTGGGAGTTGCTGTACCTTCGCCATAGCCCACCGCGATAACCGACAAAGGCATAACGCCATCGGGCAACGAGAGGGTCTCTTTTAATAAGGTTTCGAATTTAGCATTGCCATACGCACCAGTCCACACTGTGCCCAACCCCATAGAGGTTGCAGCGATCAAGATATTCTCTGTTGCAGCCGAACAATCCAACACCCACGAACCACTAAGCTGAGTGTTACCCAAAACAACAATAGCCGCTGGAGCCTTACCTACAGGAGGTTTGATTGTGCCCAATTTGTCGAGCGTAGCGCGATCTTGGATAATTACAAACTCCCAAGGTTGTTTATTCATCGCCGATGGTGCAGCCATTCCTGCTTTTGCCAACTCCACGAGTATCTCCTTGCTCACCGACTCCGAAGTGTAGGCTCTAACGCTTGTTCGCTTGTGGATACTCTCCAAAGTAGGGTTTGCATAACTTTGAGCCGACACGCCCAAACATCCAACACATAGTGCTGCCAAAGTTGCTAAAATTCTTCTTTTCATAATAGTCATAAATTTAGTGATACAAACTTACATAAAATTATTCGAATAGTAAGCGAGAAAAATAATTTTATTCGAATTAAAACTCCCCTTTATAGATTTATTAATGCCGTATATAGCCCCTCGGCATAGTTGCGCCCAACGGGGAGCTTGGTGGTTTTATCGTCCAGCATCGTCACCGACTGTTTGGTGAACGAAGCAACATGAGATTTAGATATGGCAAACGAGCGATGGATACGCACGAACTCCGACTCGGGGAGTAGACCTATAAAGCTCTTTATGGTCATCTTGGTCGATATTTTGCGGTTATCCTCACAGTGGATCTTCACGTAGTTGGCCAACACCTCGATATATATTATCTCCGAGAAGCGGATCGTAACATTCTGGTAATCAACCTTGATCGTTATGGAACCACCCCTACCTTCATCATTGAGATGCGAAGCACGGGCATGTATCTCGGTGATCTGCTCCACGCGCTCGATCATCGAGGCAAACCTCTCGTAGGTAAAGGGTTTGTGCAGAAAATCCACCGCGCGGAGGTCATATCCATCCAAGGCATATGAGGCGTGGGCCGTGGTAAAGACTAACAGCGACCCCGAAGGGATTTCGCGCGCAAGCTCCAGCCCCGAATACTCCTTCATCTCGATATCCAGAAGCACCAATTGGGGCCTCTGCTCCTTGATCGCCTTGATCCCCAAAACAGGGTTGGTAAATGTCGTCAACTCAATATCGGGGTGATTTTGAAAATACCTCTCAATAAGCGACAACGCTAGCGGCTCATCATCTATAGCAATACATCTCATAACTTAAGGTTATTCTTCCTCTGTTTTTACTTACCAAAAAACTTATAGTTTATGCGAATTAAGGCTTGAACTTTTTTCGCTTTTTTTACATTTATTACACTTTACCCCACCCCTTTGGTCCCCTCCCAAGGGTGGGGACTTAGTCGCAAAACCAAGGTTTTGCTCCATTAAGTGGTACTAATCAAGGTTTGAATTCTCAAACCTTAATTAGCATAGTTTATAACTCAATCTTCAAATCTATTTTATATTGGTCACCCTCCTCCACACACACCAAAACATAGCGATCGGGATAGAGCAGAGAGAGTCGTTTGCGGCAATTTTCGAGCTCTATCCCCGAAGAGTCCGCTCCGCGCATAAAAATTGTATTGGAGGTAGCAAAGGTCAATAGACCATTTTTGAGGCAAAGAGAGATATCGACCGCGCTCTCCTCCTCCGACGACACTCCATATTTGAAGATATTCTCCACAAAGGTTATAAAGATCATCGAGGGGATATATTCACTCTCATCATCTATCTCGCTTGTGAAATTAACCTTGGTTTGGTCGCTCAGACGCAGCGTGTGCAGGTCGATAAATTCGCGGAGATACTTCACCTCCTCAGAAATCATAATCTTCTCTTTGTCTGAGTTTTGATACATGTATTTCACAATGTTCGAGAACTTCATTATCACCTCGCTCGTTTTGTCGGAGCCAGTGAGGTTGAGCGCATAGATTGTGTTTAGAGTGTTGAACATAAAGTGGGGATTGATCTGCGATTTATATATCGCCGCCTCCGCTTTGACCCTCGCAGCCTCTATACCCTGCTTCTCGAACTTTTGCCTAAACAGCTCAACCAAAAGGGCCAACATAACCGTGAAGCAGAGATCTATAAAGAGGAGCGTGAAGAGGGTCCTCAACCGAAAGATCCGAATCTTCGCGTGTCTAAAATCAAACATCACCCCAAACGACATATCCCTAATGTCATCGACCTTGACGAGAGTGGTGATATATGTGACCACCGCCACAGCACATATAGCCGCTGTCGCTCGATGGTACTTGCGTTGAAGCATATAGGTCACGAAGTTGAACCGACGGTTGATAATATGGATAACCATGATATAGACCATCATCAACGCAAAGAAGTATGGATCTCGCTCCATCATCCTATCTGTAGGTATCAGCAGCAAAATCGCAGGTATAAAGATCAGGTAAAAGACCCAATCAATCAATCTCAAGGTTTTGGTTTCATCTCTCATGGTTCCTACAAAGATATGTATAATCTCCCAGAGTCGCAAAGCAAAGAGTCGATATTCGTCCCCAAAAAAGGGTTATCTACCGCCCCCCTACAGCCACGTCCTACAACTTATAAATGTAGGTAAGCACCTTATCGGCATAACGCTCCCCCAAAAGAAGCTGCCCTTCGCGGCTAAAATGAGGATCTTTGGCATCGGTTCGCATAGTGGCCCCCTCGGCCGAAATATAGTCACTATAGGGGATCTGGTCGACCATCGTGTGCAACATCTCGTTGAATGCCGCGGAGCTCTCCCTCCAATAAGCCAACTCGCCCGCAACGAAATAGAGCCTCTTGTCGTCCAGATCACTGCGTAGGTTTGTGACCAAATTTTGCAACCTTGCGATATATTTTCGTCTACTACCCTCTCCACTGTCGGCACACCCTTGGTGCCACAACACACCCTTCAACTCACCATACTCCATCGCCTGACGAGTGCGACGCACAGCCTCCGAATAGAACTTCGTGGAGTCGTTGTCGGGGGCCCACTCCGATATGCTACTTCCCCCTCGGGCATTGACCACAAGGAGAATCTTGCGCCCACTCTCTCGGTGTAGCTTCGTGGCAAAGCTATATGCAGGGCTCATCTGCTGCATAGAGTAATTTTTGCGGATTGTGGAGTATTGGTTGAGCGGATTTCGTGCCTCTACAACCTCACCCTCCATATTTAATAGGTATACACCCTCCATCGAGTTAAGTGTATCGCTGGGGATCATATAGCCACGCCCTGCCATATTGGACTGACCGATAAGCAAATATACATCAAACTTCTCTTTGCTGGATTTTTTCTTGGCATACAAAGGGGTCGCAACAACCGCTAGGAGCAGGAGTGTGAGCAGTATGGTTACTCTATTTTTCATTTTTTAGGAGGTTTTGGGTTTATCGTATACAAAGATAATAAATATTTCGTAGGCACGACACCCAATACCTACATATTGGTACCAAAGCGAATAAAAAAACTACAAAAATGTAAGTTTTTAATTATCTTTAATAACTATGTGATTTTAGGGCCAAAAATAAGCGCAAAAAAGTTTTATAGTTAAAGTGCTGATTTATCAATACTTACGCACACATGCAAAATATTTTACTATTACTATAGCCTTTTTGGCACACTTTCTGATGTATACTAAAGCATAAAACAACAATAGAAAATAATAATTTTTACAAACACATTTATTTATTAAAGTTATGAGAAAGATTGCAATTTATGGAAAAGGTGGTATCGGTAAGAGCACCACAACACAAAACACAGTAGCAGGTCTTGCTGAGATGGGAAAGAAGGTAATGGTAGTGGGTTGCGACCCAAAGGCAGATTCAACTCGCCTTTTGTTGCACGGTTTGGCTCAAAAGACAGTTCTCGATACACTTCGCGACGAGGGTGAGGACATCGATCTTGATGACGTTATGAAACCCGGATTCAAAAACACTAGCTGTGTTGAGTCAGGAGGTCCAGAGCCGGGTGTAGGATGTGCCGGTCGTGGTATCATCACATCTATCAACTTGTTGGAGCAGTTGGGTGCTTACGACGATGACAAAGAGTTGGACTATGTGTTCTATGATGTATTGGGTGACGTTGTATGTGGTGGTTTTGCGATGCCAATCCGCGACGGTAAAGCTCAAGAGGTTTACATCGTATGTTCGGGAGAGATGATGGCGATGTATGCTGCAAACAACATCTGCAAATCAATATCTAAGTTCGGTAAAGTTGGTACTGTTCGCCTAGGAGGACTTATCTGTAACTCTCGTAAGGTAGACAACGAGGCAAACATGATCGAGGAGTTCGCTAAGAAGTTGGGTACTCAGATGATCCACTTCGTACCACGCGACAACATGGTTCAACACGCAGAGATCAACCGTCAAACAGTTATCGACTACGCTCCAGAGCATAATCAAGCAGATGAGTATCGTGCACTAGCTAAGAAGATCGACGGAAACACAATGCACGTAATACCAACTCCACTTCCAATGGAGGATCTTGAGACGCTACTTGTTAGCTTTGGTATCATGAACTAACAAAAATTGCAAGGCGACGAAATTTAAAAGATACCACAGAGTGCTGATCGGTCACGTACCTAATTGTACGCTCCCTCACATCCCACTGTACAATCTTTTAAATTTCATTCACCTATCAACTTTTGAGCACACACATTTGAAAAATAAAAAAAAATCAAAACTATGTATTTGTTAAGAGCAATAGTAAGACCCGAAAAATCGGCAGTGGTAATGAAGGCGTTGATGGACGCAGGATTCCCAGCCGTAACAAAGATTTCTGTATATGGACGCGGTAAGCAGCGTGGTATCAAGGCTGGAAACGTAACATACGATGAGCTTCCAAAGGAGATGTTGATGATTACAATCCCCGAGAAGGACAAGGATTTCGTGATCGAGACAATCATGAACTCTGCGCGTTCGAGCGCTACAGGTCAGTTCGGAGATGGTAAGATCTTCGTAACACCAGTCGAGGAGTGTTACACAATCTCATCTGGCTACAAGGAAGTTTAATCTGCAAACCACAATCAATTATGAAATTAATAATGGCAATAATCCGTATCGCCAAAATGTCGGAGACCAAAGCGGCTCTTTCGGCAGCCGATCTCCCATCGTTCACAGCTCTTCCAGTTGTGGGTCGTGGTAAAGGTCACGGCGATAAGGAGCGTGCAGAGGGAATCGACCCCGAGCACTACGAGTATATACAAGAGATGCCTCGTCTTAAATCTAAGCGTATGATAACACTTGTTGTTACGGACGACAAAAAGGATTTAGCGGTGGAGACAATTATTAAGGTTAACCAAACAGGTAAGAGTGGCGATGGCAAGATCTTCGTCGTCAATACCTTCGAGTCAGTTCGCGTTCGTACAGGTGAAACTGGAGATGTAACACTCGACTAACAACAGATTCCTATGAAAGAAGATATAAAGAAATTACCAGATTTTTCGGAGTTTGCAGAGGCGGTAGCCGAAAAGTATCCGAAAAAGATAGCAAAGAAACGTACAAAGGCGATTGTGATTAATGACCCCGATTTGATTCCACAGATCCAAGCCAATGTACGTACCGTGCCCGGTATCATCACTCAACGTGGTTGTACGTATGCAGGTTGTAAGGGTGTAATCATGGGCCCTACTCGCGATATCGTAAATATCACACACGGACCTATCGGTTGTGGATTCTACTCATGGCTCACACGTCGTAACCAAACTCGCCCAGAGTCTGACACAGCAGAGAACTACATCCCATATTGCTTCTCGACCGACATGCAGGATTCGAACATCGTGTTTGGTGGTGAGGAGAAACTCAAAGAGGCTATTCGCGAGGTGATGGCCCTGTTCAACCCCAAAGCGATCGGAGTATTCTCAACTTGTCCTGTGGGTCTTATCGGTGATGATGTTCACCGTGTGGCTCGCCAGATGGAGGAGGAGTTCCCGGGAGTAAATATCATTGGTTTCTCGTGCGAGGGATACCGTGGAGTATCGCAGTCGGCAGGTCACCACATCGCAAATAACCAACTATATAAGAACTGTATTGGTAAAGATGACACAATCGAGGGCAAGCACAAATATCGTGTCAACTTGCTTGGAGAGTACAACATCGGTGGTGACGCATTTGTGATCGAAGATTTGATGGATAGATGTGGGATCGAGCTTATCGCTACAATGTCGGGTAACGCTACGATGCAGAAATTCGAGAGAGCACACACTGCTGATTTGAGTTTGGTTATGTGTCACCGTTCGATCAACTACGTGGCCGAGATGCTTAACACATCGTTTGGTATTCCTTGGACTAAGTGTAACTTTATTGGTGCCGAGGCTACAGCCAAATCACTCCGCAAGATCGGAGAGTACTTCGAGGATCAGGAGCTTATCGACCAAATCGAGAAGGTTATCGCAGAGGAGATGGTACGCGTAGAGGCTGCTGTAACTGAGGCTCGCAAAAAGACTGTAGGCAAGACAACGATGTTGTTTGTGGGTGGATCTCGTGCACACCACTACCAAGAGTTGTTCAATGAGTTGGGCATGACTACAATTGCGGCAGGATATGAGTTTGGTCACCGTGACGATTACGAAGGTCGCCGCGTGATCCCATCAATCAAGATTGATGCCGATAGCCGTAATATCGAGGAGATCACCGTATACAAAGACGAGGAGCGTTACAACAAGCGCAAGCCAGATGAGCACCTCACAAAGATCTCGAACGGAGCTGAGTTCAACGACTACGAGGGACTTATGGCAGACATGCAAAAGGGTTCACTTGTGATCGACGATTTGAGTCACCACGAGATGGAGAAGCTAATCGAGATGTACCACCCAGATGTATTCTGTGCAGGTATCAAAGAGAAGTATGTAGCACAAAAGATGGGAGTACCATTGAAGATGCTTCACAACTACGACTCGGGAGGTCCATACGCAGGTTTCGCAGGTGCAATCAACTTCTACCGCGACATCGAGATGATCTCTTGCTGCTCACTTCGAAAATATATGAAAGCACCTTGGGAGAGCGAGGCATATGTTGAGGCAAGTTATGTTATCAATTAAAGAGGAAGAAAATTATGTTATTAAGACACACAACAGATAAGGAGATCGAAAGAAAAGCTCTGACGGTCAACCCAGCAAAAACTTGTCAACCAGTTGGTGCGATGTATGCAGCACTAGGTATTCACGGATGTTTGCCACACAGCCACGGTTCGCAAGGATGTTGCTCATACCACCGAAGTGCACTCACACGTCACTTCAAGGAGCCAGTAATGGCTGCTACAAGTTCATTCTCTGAGGGTTCATCAGTGTTTGGAGGTTCGGCCAACTTGGTTCAGGCAATCGACACAATCTTTACGGCATACGACCCCGAGGTTATCGCTGTCCACACGACATGTTTGTCGGAGACAATCGGTGATGACTTGACACAGATCGTATCTAAGGCCCAAGAGGATGGCAAGATCCCAGCAGGCAAAGAGGTTATCTATTGTAACACTCCAAGTTACGTTGGTACTCACGTTACGGGTTACTCAAACATGGTAACCTCGATGGTTAAATCATTCTCCGCTAAGACAGGCAAGAGACGCAATGTCATCAACCTTTTGTCGGGATGGATGGAGCCATCGGATCAAGTCGAGATCAAGCGCATGTGCAAGGTTATGGAGAGCCGCACGTTTATGTTCCCCGATATGTCGGGCGTACTCGATGGCCCAATGACTGGAACATATAAGATGTATCCAGATGGAGGTGCTAAGATCGCAGATATTCGCCTCACGGGAGACAGCAAAGTATCACTTGGTCTTGGTTCATACTGCACCGAGGATGCATGTATCAAGATGGAGAACAAATGTAAAGTACCATTTGAGGTGTTGGATATTCCAATCGGATTTTTGGCTACAGACCGCTTCTTGACATCTATCAGCCGCCACGCAAATGTAGCTGTTTCGGATGAGTTGACATATGAGCGCGGACAGTTGCTCGACCTAATCTCAGACGCATCGGTTCACTTGTATGGAAAGCGCGTAGCTTTGTGGGGAGACCCAGACACACTCATCCCACTCGTTGAGTTCCTTGTATCTATGGATATGCGCCCAGTCTATATCGTCACAGGTACGGCAGGTAAAGAGTTCGACGAGCGTATGGCCGAATTGCTTAAGGATATTCCAGAGGCTAAATGGAAGAGCGGTGCTCAAGCCGATATGTTCCAACTTCACCAATGGATCAAACAAGAGGGTGTTGATTTGTTGATCGGTAACACTTATGGTAAGTATATCGCTCGCGACGAGGATACTCCATTCTACCGCCTTGGATTCCCAATCGCTGATCGCGCTGGACACAACTACTTTGCAAAGACTGGTTACAAGGGAGCTGCAAATATCGTAACTTCGATTATCCACGAGCTTTTGTCTCACCGAGACAGAGTTTGCACAGAGGAGACTATCGAGTTCCAAATGTAAATTTCATAGGGGTGGCTATCCGCTAAATAGTCACCCCTATTTACAAAAACAAACGAGGCTTATGTCAGCTATATTAAAAGAGAGAGAGAGGCAAGTTGCCGTAGCAGGAGAGGGAGGCGCAGTGGTCGATTGCGGCAAACTTTCGTTGGCAGGAAGTATGAGTCAACGAGCCTGTGTATTTTGTGGTTCACGCGTTGTGATATACCCGATCTGCGATGCAGTACATATCATCCACGGACCCATTGGTTGCGCAGCATATACTTGGGACATTAGAGGTTCACTCTCGTCGGGAGTCGAACTACACCGTCTGAGTTATTGCACAGACCTTCAAGAGACAGATGTAATTTTTGGTGGTGAGACAAAATTACGTAAATCACTCACCGAGCTTATCGAGAAACACCAACCCAAAGCAGCATTTGTCTATTCGACATGTATTGTGGGTGTGATTGGCGACGATGTCGAAAAGATATGCCAATTGGTAAGCGAAGAGACAGGAGTCACAGTTATTCCTGTTCAATCCGCTGGATTTCAGGGGTCAAAAAAAGATGGTTACAAAGTGGCGTGCGAGGCGATATTTAGACTCGTGGGCACACTCGATAGACCTACCCCAAAGTTCAGTATCAATATCCTCGGAGATTTCAACCTCGCAGGTGAGCTTTGGATCCTAAAGGATTATTACGAGAGGATGGGGGTACACATCAACGCTACGATCACAGGAGATGGTAGGGTCGATGATATCCGCAACTCGCACAACGCGGCGCTCAATGTGGTGCAGTGTTCGGGATCTATGATCCACCTCGCAAAGATGATGAAGGAGAAGTATGGCACCCCCTATATGCATGTTTCCTACTTTGGAGTCGAGGATATGAGCGACGCTTTATACGACGTTGCTAACTTCTTCAAAAGCGAAGAGATGATGGAGAGAGCCAAAGGGCTTGTCCGCGACGAGTTGTCGAGACTGCTCCCAGCGTTGGCCCCATACAAAGAGGCGCTGACTGGCAAAAAGGCCGCTATATACGTTGGAGGTGCATTCAAAGCCATATCGCTCATCAAAGCACTCAGACTCATTGGCGTGCAGACGGTGATCGTCGGTTCGCAGACTGGAACCCCCGAAGATTATGATGTCATTCGCCAATTGGCCGACGAGGGTACGGTGATCGTCGATGATTCAAACCCTATCGAACTTTCGCACTTCGTCAAGGAGAAGCAAGCAGATATATTTATCGGAGGAGTCAAAGAGCGCCCCATAGCTCACAAAATCGGACTTGGATTTTGCGACCACAACCACGAACGCAAAGAGGCGTTGGCTGGATATGAGGGTATGCTTAACTTCGCTAAGGAGATATATGCCACAGCGATGACTCCAATCTGGAAATTCACACGCAACACTAAAGTCGAGGAGGAGTAGATATGTCACAGATAAAACCAACATACACACCATCGCGCAACGCATGTAAGCTCTGCGCACCACTTGGGGCATCGCTCGTATTCAAAGGCATAGAGGGGTGTATTCCCCTGATCCACGGATCACAGGGTTGCGCCACATATATACGTCGCTACATGATTAGCCACTACAAAGAGCCAGTGGATATTGCATCGAGTAGTTTTTCGGAGCACACGACTATATACGGAGGAAGTAAAAATTTTATAATCAGCATAGATAACATCCGCTCACAATACAAACCCAAGGTCATAGGCATTGCGTCGACCTGCTTGTCGGAGACAATCGGTGAGGATATCGGAGGACATATATTTAACTATCGCGAGGCTAAGGCAGGCGAGGAGCTCCCCGAGTTTATCCACACATCGACACCGAGCTACTGCGGATCACATGCCGAAGGTTTTCACAACACGGTATTGGCCGTCGTGAAGACATTGGCCAAACAAACCCAGCGAGGCGAGCATATCTCGATCCTCCCGGGAATGGTCTCTCCAGCCGATATTCGTTACCTAAAGGAGATCGTGGCCGACTACGGAGTTAGGTCGACTATCTTTCCCGACTACAGCACCACACTCGACAATGTATACACAGCCGAGTATGAGTTGATCCCCACGGGCGGAACCCCCATTGCGGAGATTAAGGAGATGGGCGACTCGAAGGTGGTTATAGAGTTTGGCGAGAGGTTCAATCGCAACTACAAAAACTCATCGGCCAAAGGACAGATCCCAACGGGAGGCGAGTGGTTGGAGGCTGAGTGTGGAGTAAAAAATCACTCAATGCCCATACCGATTGGAATAGAGGCTACGGATCGCTTTATGGAGACTATATCGGAGGCATACGACAAATCTATGCCACACAAATATGAGATGGAGCGCGGACGATTGATCGACTCATATGTCGATGCACACAAATATCTATTTGGCAAAAAGGCGGTTATATATGGCGAGGCCGATTTGGTTAATGCCCTATCGTCGTTCTGCAAAGAGATTGGAGTTGAGCCCTACGCATTCAAGGATACCGACTTCGAGAGTATCAAAGATAGCTTGGACGAAATCTCGCCCGACCTAATGATCGGAAGTTCAAAGGGGTATTACATCGCTCGCGAACGCAAGATCCCACTCATACGTGTCGGTTTCCCTATCCACGACCGATTTGGCGCTTCGCGTATGCACCACATCGGATACCGAGGAACACAAGAGCTATTTGACCGTATTGTCAATGCTCTAATCGAATATAAACAAGAGAATTCACCAGTGGGTTACAAATACATTTAAGGATTATGGAAAAGGCTAAACATCCCTGCTTCGACGAAGAGGCTAAACACACTCACGCGCGAGTACATCTACCCGTAGCGCCACAGTGCAACATACAGTGTAACTACTGCAACAGAAAATTTGATTGTGTAAATGAGTCGCGCCCGGGTGTGGTATCGAGCGTCTTGAACCCCACCCAAGCGGTTGGTTACCTCGCGGAGCTCGACAAACGACTCCCCCAACTTTCGGTTGTGGGTATCGCAGGGCCGGGTGATCCATTTGCCAACCCCAAAGAGACGATCGAGACGATGAGATTGGCTCACGAGGCTTTCCCCGAGAAGATCTTTTGCTTGTCGACCAATGGACTCAACCTTGAGCCTTACATTGACGAGATCGCGGAGCTTAATGTTAGCCATGTGACAATCACGATCAATGCGTTAGATCCAGCGGTATTGGCCAAGATATATAAGTGGGTTCGTTTCGAGAAGCATATCTATCGAGGCGAAGCGGGCGGAAAACTTCTTCTTGACAGACAGTTGGCTTGCATTTCGAAACTCAAAGCCAAAGGTATCACCGTCAAGATCAATAGCGTTCTTGTGCCGGGGGTCAACGAAGATGAGATCCCACGCGTGGCGGCCAAATGTGCGGAGTTGGGTGCCGATGTAATCAACTGTATTCCGTTGATCCCCACAGCCGAGACCGCCTTTGCGGAGGTCGAGAAACCAGACCCGAAGATGTTGTTCAAGGTACGTACACTCGCTAGCGAACACCTCAAACTCATGAGCCACTGTTCGAGATGTAGAGCCGATGCAGCAGGTCTTTTGGGACAAGATATGGAGGGTACTCACGCCCTATTGCACGAGTATGCGACACGCGAGTATGCGATCCAAATCCAAAATCGCCCATATGTCGCTGTGGGAACAAACGAGGGAATGTTGGTCAATCAACACTTGGGCGAGGCCACAAGGTTGCAGATCTACAGACAATCCCCCAAAGGTTACCAATGGGTCGAGGAGCGCAGGACACCTGCTAAGGGTGGAGGCGATAGCCGTTGGACGATCCTAGGTGAGCTACTCAGCGACTGTAGAGCGTTGTTGGTGAGCGGTATTGGCCCTTCGCCTTCGGCAATCCTCAAAGAGAGCGGCCTGCATGTTGTCGAGATGACAGGACTCATAGATGAAGGGTTGGATGGAATCTACAACAACAAGGTTATCCGCTCAATTGCCAAACAAGATGCTTTCCGTTGCGGTTCGGGATGTAAGGGAAATTCGCAGGGATGTGCATAAAAAACGCACAAGAGACCGTTGCAAGGCGGCGAAATTTCAAAGGTACCGTAGAGTTCTGATCGGTCACGTACTTAAAGTACGCTCCCTCACACTCCTCTACACCATCTTTAAAATTTCATCAACCTATCAACGTCCTCTGAAGTCAGAGCAAAACTAATGTTTTGCAATGGTCTGTACAAATAAATAAACAAACATAAATTATCATGAAAAAGCCACAGTATCAAATTTTGGTCTGCAACTCATATCGTGTAGCAGGCGAAGCTCAAGGAGCATGTAACAAGATGGGAGCAGTAAACTTGCTTCAATATATTGCCGAGGAGGCGGCTGACCGTGGGTTGGACGTAGCGGTGAGCAGCACAGCATGTTTGAACCTATGTTCTCAGGGTCCGATCGTCGTTATCCAGCCCAACAACGAGTGGTATGGCAAGGTGGTCGACACCGACGCGGTAGATGAGATCCTAGATGCTTTGGAGGAGGGCGAACCTTGCGAGAAGTATCTAATCAGCGAATAAAAAAACACTTTAAATTATAAAGCATGAAAACCCCCATTTTTATAGACACAACCCTCCGCGATGGCGAACAAGCCCCGGGAGTCGCATTCACCTTGGAGGAGAAGATCCGCTTGGCGCAGATGTTGGACGAGGTGGGAGTCGACGAGATCGAGGCAGGGATCCCAGCGATGGGACGTGTGGCGTTGTCGGAGATGCAGGCTATAACATCTTTGGGGCTTAAATGTAAGACGTTGTCGTGGTGTCGTGCGATGTTGGCGGACATTAAAGAGGCTTCCAAAGCGAATACAAATGGGGTGCATCTATCTCTACCTCTCTCTGAGAAATTGCTCACTACAATGGGGAAATCTCACTATTGGGTCTTGTCGCAGCTTCGGGAACTGGTGGCATTTGGACTCGATATGTTTGAGTATGTCTCTATTGGCGCTCAGGATGCCTCTCGCACGGACCACGATTTTTTAAAAGAGTTTGCCTTGGCGGTCGAAGATAGCGGTGCATGTAGATTGCGCTTAGCCGACACCGTGGGGCTACTCAACCCCTTCACCTCTCAGGAGTTGGTCCGCGTGGTCAAGGATGTGACCCCCAACCTCGATGTGGAGTTTCATGCCCACAATGATTTGGGTATGGCGTGTGCAAACTCTCTGGCGGCATGGATGGCTGGGGCGGAGTCGATCAGCACAACGGTTAATGGATTGGGCGAGAGGGCTGGAAATGCAGCTTTGGAGGAGGTGGCATTGGCTTTCGAGAAGAGTGCAAATGTGAAGTGCAACCTCCAAAAAAGGGTTTTCCCACCCATCTGCCGCTATGTCGAGGATATATCGAGGCGCAAAAATAGCCTCTCGAAACCAATAGTTGGCGAGGTGGTTTTGACCCACGAGAGCGATATACATACCAAGTGTATGATAAAGGATCGCTCGTCGTATCAACTCATCTCGGCCGCAGATCTGGGGCTAGAGGAGAGCGCTTTTCGCATTGGCAAACACACAGGTGCTTCGACAATGAGCTATATACTTCAAAGCATGGGATGCAAGGGCGACATAGCTACCCTACGTCGCTTGACCGACACCGTACGAGAGATATGCACCGCACAAAAAAGAGATATGCAACCCCTCGAGTTGGTTGCACTATACAATAGATTTACAGAGAGTTAAGATGAAAAGCGAACTACAAAAAGAGATAGCACGTGCGCGTGTAGAGAGGGCCGAATGGGCTAAGCTCAAAGAGAGCGAAAAGGTGATGGAGAGAGAGTGCGCCGAGTCATTGAGCTATGGGGTGAACTACCTCAAAAGCGCAAAGGCGACTCTTTGTGCCGAGTCGAGACGCTTCGACAACGACCTGCTTTACAATATTATCTCGATGAGCTTCGAGCAATTTATGGTTGGACTTTTGGCCCACCACGATTGGATTGCTTCGAGCCACATACCGATGATGTTGTATCGCGAAGCCGAGGGGTTTGAGCCCGAGATGAGAGAGAACATCAAGCAGACTGCGATTCTGATCGGGTCGTTTGAGGGGATCTGTTCGATAGATGATTTTGGTTACAAGACCCCAACCGATGACGAGTTGAAACGCATGGTTGAAGGTCTTGAGGAGTTACAAGAGTTTATCCTCCAGAGGGTATCATTGGAATAACATATACCAACTCTTGATCTCGTGCAGGGCATAGGCTTGGGATTCATCGACGCACTTCATATGCAACATATTACATGCGTTCTCGAACTCCTCCTCGTCGAATTTATGCCCCTCACTTGTTAAGTATTCCATTAGCTCCGTGTGCCCTTTGCATCGGTAGCAAGCCGCCCTAAAATCTGCATCGGCAGGGACACGCTCTATGAATTTTATTGCATTTACAATACTCATAATTCTTTAATTTTTTAGTTGCTCTTTTCTGTTTATCAACACAGATTAGAGCAATTTTTTACTCCAAAAATACATGTCGGGATTGCATGGCTCAAATCCCATTCCTTTATAAAGATTTTGTGCCGAAGGGTTGTCACTTCGCACCTCAAGGGTCACTTTACAATAACCCTTCTGGGCCGCCACATCGCACAGATGGCCCATCAAAGCAGCACCGACACCTTGATTCCTATAATCCTTGGTCACCACGAAGTCGTGGATATAGAGGTAAGGTTTAATATTAAATGTCGAAAACAGCTCAAAGCAGATAGCCATGCCGACACCTTGCTCCCCATCCACTACAAAAAAAACCGAAGCCGTTGGGTTGTTGGCCAATGCATCGACCAACCTAAGTTGTTGGAGTTTATTGTGCGCAGGGTGGTCACCCATCGGGTCGGCCATATATTCGCCATGAAGCTGCACTAGCAGGTTAAGGTGCGCTGGATTAGCGTAGTCGCACGCCTCGAAAGTTAAATTTTGTACCATTATTTTAAGAGTTTAAATCTCGCAATATCTAAATCATATTTTTTGACCCTAAGGCCCATTATGCGTTCGCTCACGCCCAACGTCTCGGCAGCCTTGGCCATATTTCCTCGCGTAGAGGTGAGTGTTTCGGTGATGATCTGCTTCTCGAAATTTCCAACGATCACATCCAATCTTCCCGAGGTGACCGTCTGGGTAGAGTCGGCCGTTTGAAGCGTGGGTGGAAGATTATGCGCTCTGAGTACACTGTCCGAGCTCAATATACAACCCCTCTCCATACAGTTCTCCAACTCACGGATATTTCCCGGCCATTTGTAGACCATCATCATATCCAGAGCCGCGGTGGTTATGCGCTTGATATCCTTCCCATAGCGGACATTGAACTTCTCGATAAAGTGGTTCGCCAAGATCGGGATATCGTTAACCCTCTCCCTGAGGGCTGGGATAAAGAGTGGAAAGACATTGAGTCGATAGTATAGATCCTCGCGAAATTTATCTTCGCGGATCATCGTCTCGAGATCTCTATTTGTTGCGGCCACGACTCTAACGTCGACCTTGATTGTCTCGGTGCTTCCCAGCCTCTCGATCTCGCGCGCCTGCAACACACGAAGCAGTTTAATTTGGGTCGAAGCAGGGATGTCGCCCAACTCATCCAAAAAGATGGTACCTCCATTTGCCGCCTCGAAACGTCCTATGCGTCGCTGCGTGGCACCCGTAAACGCCCCCTTTTCGTGGCCAAACAACTCACTCTCGATAAGCGAATCGGGAAGCGAGGCGCAGTTAACCTTTATGAATGGCTTCTTGCTTCGATTGCTATTGTGATGTATAGCATCTGCCACAAGCTCCTTACCCACTCCACTCTCACCACGTATTAGGACCGTAGCATCGGTTTTGGCCACACTACTTATCAAGGATTGCAACTCGCTCATCTGCTTCGACTTGCCCTTCATATCGGTGGTGATAATATCGTTCGACAAACCCGAACGCAAAAACTCATTTTCGGCCTTAAGTTTATCCATCTCCTCGGCATACTCCTGCCTGAGGCGCAACGTTCGACCGATGACACCTGCCACGATATTGAGCAGACGAAGTGTATAGTTCACACTCTTTTGATCCACCTCCGAACGGACTTTATGGAAACTCATCGTTCCGATCACCTCCGATTTATACTTCACGGGGATGCAGATGAACGACACATCTTTACCATCTATCTTAAGAGGAGACTTTGTTTTATTCAAGAAATCGGGATCGTCGGCAATACTGGAGATCATAATCACAACTCCATCGGCTATCACCTTGCCGATCACACCCTCACCCACACGATAGACCCAACCCTTAGCATCCACAGAGCTAATGCCATAGGCACCCTCAATGTAGATTTTTTGAGTATCGCGATTTAGGACCGTCAGATACAGACGATTGGCATTCAAATGCTCGGCGAGCAGTTTGATTACCGCATCGAGGTCCACCTTCTTGCTACTTAGAATTGATATAATCTCTAATATTAGATCTAGTTCACGAGTACCCTCGCAACACATACGATCGTAATTGACACACCCTACCCCTTTCATAATCATAAATTTTTCTAAATATTACACATCGGCAAATATATAAAAAAATTTACAAATACCTATAAATAGCTAGTTAAAATTAAAAAAATTCTAACTAGCTACCTAAAATTACGTTGATTAAAAGGCTACAGTGGCTCCCACGATGAATAGATCTTGAAATAGTGTATTGGAGCCTATGTCGCTAGGTTTTTCCGCCATCATCTTCTTTTCGTAGCCCACCGTAAAGCGCGATCTTATCTTCTGGCCAGCGAATGAAAACATCATCTGAGCTGTTATTCGACTAACATCTAGTTTTTCAATTGTTTCAGTAATTGTGTTGCTATAGTCGACATTGCGACCAAAATCGTATCTCAAACATGGGGCTAGAGATTCAAAAACTTTGCAGTTGTCAAGTTTAAATGTGTAGTAACCCTCGATGAGTCCTGTCGAAACATTGTCGTATGGCGAATCATCACTATCGCGGAGTCTGCGCACTTGGTAGTTGGCCTCCACAAAAAGATTGTCGGTGATATACCTCGCCTCTACACTATATATGGCTATCTTTTGATTGTAGGGTGTTCCACCAAAATAGTAGCTTCCGCCTCCGCTCAACCCCTTGGCCCCTCCAATCTGGATGCGCCCCATGAGATTAATGTCATCATCCCACGACACTTGATTCGATCCAGCTCCATTAAATGCAGCGAGGCTAAGGGTGATGGGCAGGTCGCAACCCAATGTATAGTTGGTATACAATCCGATATCACGATTTCCCAATGTTTTGAGCGTAGTGCCATTAGTGTAGGCTGGGATAAACAACACACCATAGCTACGAGTATTGAAGATACTAATCTTGGGGCCACACCTATCGAAATCGGCAGTCATATGTATAAATTGCTGACCCAAAGTTGCGTCGAACCTCCCCGATTTATACTTTATCCAACTATCCAACACCGACACGGAACCTAGGTTGTGGAAGTTAACCTGTATCTGGTACGACACGCTACTGGAGGCATTTCCCTTAACTCCCAGATGGGCATTGCGAATGGCAAAACGTTGATCTCCATCGTAGCCGCTCACACCATAAAAAGCCAAAATCGCACCAAAAACATCGGGCGCATAGAACGCCTTCTTCGCCGCCTTCTCATTATCCAAAAGTTTAGCCTGCTCCGCTTGATCCATCCTTTCGTTCAAACTCTTGATCTGCGCCTGCAAACTCTCGATTGTCTCTACCGTTTCCTCGACCTCTACGCCCTCTGAGCCGTAAACAGCCAACATGGAGAAAAGGGCAAAAAATAGTGTGTATAATTTAAAATTCTTCAATTTATTCTTCAATTTATTCTTCAATTTATTCAACCTTTAACCTAATTAATCTTCACACTATTTCGTTGTAAAGTACCCATATTTATCCCACACCTCGGTGCAGGCAGGACTCAATATATATTCGAAAAACTTCGCCGCCTCCGCACACTCGCTCTTCTGCTTGATTAGCACTCCTGCCTGCGCTATAGGTGCATAAAGCTCCTGAGGAATTTTGTAGTAACTTCCCTTGATCTTCGTTTTGGGATCCAACAACAACGACAGAGCAACAAACCCCAAATCAACATTTCCTGTCGTCGCAAACTGCGCCGCTTGAGATATAGACTCGCCATATATCACTCGTTTCTCGAGATCATCCCACATACCCTGCGCCTTCAACAACTCTACGCTTCGAGCCCCATATGGGGCTGTTCGAGGGTTAGCGATAGAGATTTTCCTGATCGAAGCATCTTTTAATAACACCAAACCCTTCGCGTCGACATCGTCGCGCAGACCATAAAGAGCCAACGCCCCACATGCATATACCTGCGCCTCACCTTGCGCGAGACCAGCCTCGACTACCTTGGCTGGAAACCCCTCGTCGGCCGACAAAAAGAGGTTATATGGCGCTCCATTGGAGATCTGCTGGAAGAACATCCCCGAAGCACCGTAATTGATTTGGATATCTACCCCACTGTTCGCAGACTCGTAATTAGCCTCAATCTCCTCCATTGCATACCTTAAGTTAGCTGCTGCTGCAATCCTCACAACTCCCTGTCCACTCAACTGCGACGTTATGCCCGTGCATAATAGAATTGTCGCCAACGATAAAATTACTCCTCTTTTCATAATATTTAAGTTTAAAACCTGCAACAAAAAGGTCAAAAGATGTGCCAAAAAAGATATTTTGGAATGTGAGTTTTTTGTTTAAACATATCAACCATTTATCAGCCAACAAATTACACAAACATTTAATCTATGCAACAAAAATCATCACACAGAATCTGCTACCGCAAATCCGACATTTATGTAGGAAAATTTACGTGTATGTAACACAATGGGGGAATCATTCGAGTTTTGGACTGAAAGTTCAAGCCATAATTCGAATAAATCACAAGCCTCTAATAATCAGATATGAGATTATATATTTGCAAAAAAGTTTGGGTACCACATCGTTTTATAGCTCCAAACATTTGGAAAATTAAAAAACAAATCCTATCTTTGCACTCGCTTTAAACGCTTAAGCATTAAAGGCCCAGGTGGTGGAATTGGTAGACACGCTACTTTGAGGGGGTAGTGGACATTAGTCCGTGTGAGTTCGAGTCTCGTCCTGGGCACAAAAAAACCAACAATCTTTATAGATTGTTGGTTTTTTTATTTCTTGAGACCGTTGCAAGGTGGCGAAATTTCAAAGATACCGTAGTGTTCTGATCAGTCACGTACTTCAGTACGCTCCCGCACAGCCCTCTACGCCATTTTTAAAATTTCATCCACCTATCAACGTTCTCTAAATTGGGAGTAAAACAAACGTTTTGCTATGATCTCGTCTTGGTACACTCTAAAATAACCTTAGGATTTTGTTATTCGCTTTGTCGACAACCGAGGTGGCAATGGAGGCCAGATAGATCTGCGTTGTTGTCTCACTATCGTGACCCATACCCTCCGAAATAACCGAAATAGGAATCTTTTGCATGCGAGCAACAGATGCCCACGAGTGTCGAGCGACATACATAGTCAAAGGCATTGATAGATCAATACTCACAGCCAACCTCTTCAACAAATTATTGACCCTATACAACTCGCGCTTATAGCGCTTAAATTCACTGACCTGAGAGTCGGGACAATGTAGAATTGGGAGCAGGTAGATAGAATCTTCGACACTATAGCGGCTAACAATCTCCTGCATACACCTCTCCCACTTGATGTGAAGGAGCTGACCCGTCTTACGTCGACGATAACTCAGAACACCATTTTTAACATCTCTCTTGCGCAGGTAAGCCATATCGACAAATGACATTCCACGTGTATAGAAGCTAAACATAAAGAGATCGCGAGCATAAGATCGAGAGCTATTTGTCTCGAGATCACACTCCTTAATTCGCTTTATATCCCTAATCGACAAAGCTCTTTTAGCGGTCTTTTCGACACCTGTATAGACGTGCCTAAAGGGGAAATGCTGGTTGACAACTCCGCACTCGACAGCTTTGTTGTAGACAGCTCTCAAAATACGCATATAAAACGAACTGCTATTCATCGTGACCTTCTCATTGC
The DNA here is from genome assembly GCA_047173955.1 of Rikenellaceae bacterium. Taxonomy (GTDB): domain Bacteria; phylum Bacteroidota; class Bacteroidia; order Bacteroidales; family Rikenellaceae; genus Alistipes. Next base: position 18,367 of record JBCQUO010000009.1, on the reverse strand, counting down.
GCAGATAGGCCTCATAATCCTCGATCAAACCAGAATTTAAGTCGTCGAGCGGCAGATCTAAACCATCTCTAAACTTAAAAAAACTACTAAAAGCTGCCGAGTAATTGCAAGCCGTACCCATTCGCCCCAACTCCCTGAGGCGATCTATCTGATCTCTAAAGAATGAGAACAGCGACCCGATTTGAAATTGTCGCTTATACTCCAATATCAAATCATCGCAACTCTGTACACCTCCATTAGTGTCGAGGGATTTTACCAACTGAAAAAATCTACGTGTATCGGAGGCGATCATATCGTTCAACAAACGGAGCTGTTTTGCACGCCCATAAGTCGTACCATTAATTATTGCAAAACCATCTTTATGGTCCCACTCATGGGGATAAATAGTATAGTCTGTTTTGAGTTGGCGGATCTCCCGACCGTGAATAATTTGATAGAAAATCACACCCTCCTTACCCTCGATAGTCGAGGCCCTTAATTTTGCCTTTATTGTTGCCATCTTTTTTATGATAAAGATATTAACACATAGTCAAATACTAATACTCGACCTTTTGATTGGGTTCCTTTTTTACACTTAAGAATATGTTAAACGCCTCCCAATAACAACATTAATACCCTACAACTCATTTACAGGTGCAACTATTTCAATTTACACAAAAAAAACAATTTATAATATTGGGGCATTTTTTTTATAAACGTTACCTATAAAATTTTATCACACACCACAAAACCCAGTTCATACCCCAACAACAACGTCACAATACACTGAATCAAACCGTTACAATTTTTCGACACTCATTTCATATACTATAATACAACAAAAAATACCCTGAGACATATTCCAATTTAATGGATATATCTCAGAGTATTTAATTGAAATCACAACCGCCGACCTAGGTCGAGCAGCCATGTATATGAGGGGTAAATTTCGCTAATTAAAAATTTCAATCCTCAGCGACTACCTCACCCCAAACTTCTGATTTATTATTCAGAAATCTTTGCAGCCAAGAACTCACGGTTCAAACGAGCGATGTGCGAGATCGAGATCTTCTTTGGACACTCTGCCTCACAAGCTCCTGTGTTGGTACAGTTACCAAATCCCAACTCATCCATCTTAGCAACCATCGCTTTAGCACGACGAGTTCCCTCGACCTTACCTTGTGGCAATTTTGCAAGAGAGGATACGCGCGCCGCAACGAACAACATAGCAGAACCATTCTTACATGTCGCTGCACAAGCTGCACAACCTACGCAAGCCGCAGCATCCATACTCTCCTCAGCATCTGCCTGAGAGATTGGAATAGCGTTTGCATCTGGAACAGCGTTTGTTCTAACCGAGATATAACCTCCCGCTTGAAGGATCTCGTCATATGCGTAGCGGTTAACAACCAAATCCTTAATCACTGGGAAAGCTCTCGAACGCCATGGCTCGATTGTGATAGTTTGGCCATCCTTGAACTTACGCATATAGATTTGGCAAGTTGTAACAGCGCTCTCTGGACCGTGAGCATGTCCTTCGATATGCAAAGAACACATACCACAGATACCCTCGCGACAGTCGTGGTCAAATGCGATTGGCTCCTCACCTTTGTGAATCAACTCATTGTTAAGGATGTCCAACATCTCCAAAAATGAGGTGTCTGCCGAGATATCCTTGATAGAATAATCCTTAAATCCACCGACAGATTTTGCGTCTTTTTGACGCCATATTTTTAGTGTGAAATTCATCTTCTAAGAAAATTTAATGTAAACGTCAAAATTAGTCTTTGTAGTTACGTTGAGCTGGCTTAACAAACTCGTAGTCGAGCATCTCTTTGTGGAGAATAGGCGCTTTGTCCTCGCCTTGATACTCCCAAACAGCTGCATATACAAACTCCTCGTCGTTACGCTTAGCCTCACCCTCCTCGGTTTGGTGCTCGATACGGAAGTGACCTCCACAAGACTCCTCACGGTTGAGACCATCGCGTGCCATAAGCTCACCCATCTCTAGGTAATCAACAAGGCGAATTGCCTTCTCCAAATCTTGATTAAAGGCCATAGCCTCACCTGCAACCTTAACATCCTTCCAGAACTCTTTGCGTAGAGCTTGGATCTCTGTGATTGCACGCTCCAAAGACTCCTTTGTACGTCCCATTCCGACATTCTCCCACATGATGTGTCCCAACTTCTTGTGGATATCGTCTACTGATTGCTTACCCTTGATTGAGAACAACTTCTCGATCTTAGCCTTCACAGCAGCCTCCGCCTCATCAAATGCTGGAGTCGAAGTGCTAACCTTTGGTGCTTGGATCTTCTTAGCTAGGTAGTCACCGATTGTGTATGGCAATACGAAGTATCCATCGGCCAAACCTTGCATCAATGCCGACGCTCCCAAACGGTTTGCACCGTGGTCTGAGAAGTTCGCCTCACCGATAGAGTATAGACCCTTGATAGATGTCATCAAGTTGTAGTCAACCCAAGTTCCACCCATTGTGTAGTGAACCGCTGGGAAGATCATCATTGGCTCTTTGTATGGGTTGGTATCTTTGATCTCCTCATACATATCGAACAAGTTACCATAGCGCTGGCGGATCACATCCTCACCCAAACGCTCGATAGCTGACTTAAAGTCAAGGAATACAGCAAGCCCTGTACCATTTACACCATAACCTGCATCGCAACGCTCTTTGGCTGCACGCGACGCAACGTCACGTGGCACAAGGTTTCCAAACGCTGGGTAACGACGCTCCAAGTAGTAGTCACGATCCTCCTCCGCGATTTGTGATGCCTTAAGAGTACCTGCACGCAAAGCCTTAACATCCTCCAACTTCTTTGGAACCCAGATACGACCATCGTTACGCAAAGACTCAGACATAAGCGTTAGCTTAGATTGTTGAGTTCCGTTAACAGGAATACATGTAGGGTGAATTTGAGTGAAACAAGGGTTAGCGATACCAGCACCTTTACGGTAACATTGGAATGCAACCGAACCGTTTGAGTTCATCGCGTTTGTAGACAAGAAGAATACGTTTCCATATCCACCAGTTGCCATAACCACAGCGTGAGCACCAAAACGTTTGATCTCGCCAGTAATCAAATCGCGAGCGATGATACCACAAGCCTCGCCATTCTCAACGACGATATCCAACATCTCGTGACGTGGGAAGCTCTCCACTGTACCAGCAGCGATCTCTTTGTTGAGTACAGAGTATGCACCGAGCAACAACTGCTGACCTGTTTGACCACGAGCATAGAATGTACGTGATACCTGTGCACCACCAAACGAGCGGTTATCCAACAAACCTCCATATTCGCGAGCGAAAGGAACACCTTGAGCTACACATTGGTCGATGATAAGGTTCGACACCTCAGCCAAACGATATACGTTAGCCTCGCGAGCACGATAGTCACCACCCTTGATAGTGTCATAAAAAAGACGATATATTGAGTCATTATCGTTACGATAGTTCTTCGCAGCATTGATACCTCCCTGAGCAGCGATAGAGTGCGCGCGACGAGGAGAATCCGAGATACAGAAGATCTTAACGTTGTAGCCCAACTCTCCGAGTGAAGCAGCAGCAGATGCACCGCCTAGACCTGTTCCGATTACGATGATGTCGAGCTTGCGCTTATTAGCAGGGCTCACTACCTTGATTGCCGCTTTGTGGTTGTTCCATTTTTGAGACAACTCACCAGCAGGTATTTTAGAATCTAAATTTAAAGCCATTTCGTGTGATTTTTTATCTATTCAACTTTAATTATGCGCAACAAGGGCAACCCTTGAAAAAGAAAACAACTACAACGACAGCAAATCCCAAGAAGATGATAGTTGCCACGATGTTAGCCAAGCACTTAAGGCGTGGATACCAAATATCGTTCGCAAAGCCAACACTTTGGAACATGCTCCATACGCCGTGAGTTAGGTGGAACCACAACGCTGCAAACCACACTAGGTAGGCCAAAGCGTAGTACCATTGCGAGAATGTGTACTGGATAAGGGCAGCACCATTAGTAGGCTCGATCTCCATACCGCCAACTGTTGTTGAGTGGTGACCCAACAACTCCACCAACTGCATCTTTGCCCAGAAGTTGTAGAGGTGTAGCAAAAGACCACCCACGATGATGTATCCCAACACCAACATGTTCTTTGATGCCCAAGAAACACCCTTCTCGGTTACTGTTACAGCGTAACGCTGATTTCCACGAGCTGCATAGTTATTCTTCGTAAGAATCAATGCATAAACAAAGTGAACAACCACGCCGCCAGCCAACAATGCTGTTGCAGCTAGTGCATACCAGTTTGCGCCCAAAAATGCGCAAATGTCATTGTAAGCCTCTGGGCTAAAGATAGCCACCAAGTTCATTGACATGTGAAAAAGGATAAAGAGGATCAGGAAAGCTCCAGAGAGACTCATTACCAATTTCTTACCAATTGATGAATTAGTTAAAAAACAGTTCATAATTTGTGAATTTTGTTTTATGAAATAAAAATTGTTTATTTTTGCAGGCAAAGATATATCATTGTTTGTGAAATAACAACTAATTTCCCCTATTTATTAACCCCCAGAAGCGTTTTTTACAATATATGCTTCTATTGGTTTGAAGTTAAAACATTAATTCGTACAATATGAAACAATCTATACGTCGCGCAATGCGTACAAAAAATTTAACTCTCGACTCTTTCGAGAGAGAAAGTTACGCCCTAAGACTCTTTGGGGAGATCGAAAAAAGTGAAATTTTCGTCTCAGCGCACACTGTGGCTCTCTATGCTTCGCTGCCCGACGAGGTGCCCACCGAAAAGGCTATAGAGCGATGGGGTCAATCCAAACGTATCGTGCTGCCTCGCATGGGTGAGGATTGTCAGATGGAGTTTTTCGAATACTCCGCAAACGAAATCGCGCAGGGGAAATATGGGATTATGGAGCCTCAGGGCAAGGAGCCAATCTGCGAGGAGGAGATAGATATAATGGTTGTCCCGGGTGTAGCGTTCACCCTCCATGGCACTCGCCTTGGACGCGGAAAGGGTTATTATGACCGATATTTATCTCGCCCAAAAACTCGCGCCTATACCTTCGGGGCATGCTATCCGCACCAAATAGTAGAGTCACTCCCCACAGAACAGCACGATGTGAGTATTGACTGCGTGATAAATGGTCAATGATGAATGGTTAATGATTGATGGTGAATAGTCACTTAACATACGTCATTGCGGCCTTAGAGCCGCAATCCCTAACGCTACATTAAACGACTGAGGCCGAGATTGCGGATCTGAGTCCGCAATGACGACTTTAATGGTCAATGGTTAACGATTTATGGTAATTTAACATTGACCATTAACCATTCATCATTAACCATTCATCATTAACCATTCATCATTGACCATTATTTTCACCCTCGCTTATGTGTGGGGCCGCGAGGGGGTTCCCCCATAGGGGGAATAAATGTTTAATGGTGGACTCGGAGCCGAAAGTTTACTTTCGAGATCTGGGTCCACCATTAAACATTTTAAATTTAGCGCTTTAGCGCGAAAACCTCTCGCGCCCATAAACGGCACATAAGCGCAAGGAGGACAAATCACAGCTTGCTGTGCGGCCGCCCGCTGTTAGGGCAGTCCAGCCTCTGACAAATGCAGTCCAGCCTCTAAAAAAAGTCAGCCCAACCTATAACAACTTTTTGTAGGTAGCATCTATACCAAAGGCACCGAGGGGTGCTGTGATCAGGATCGCCACTACGGCTACGGTCAGGACGATCTTACCACACGGGAGTCCCATAGCCAAAGGTAGAGATCCTATCGCGGCTTGGACAGTTGCTTTGGGGAGGTAGGCGATCATGCAAAAGAGTCTCTCACCGAGGGTCAGCTCGGTTTTGATAGTCGAGACATAGACCCCTGCCATACGAAATAGGAGCGCCAATAATATAACCGCTACGGCAATCAATCCTGTGGATGATGTAGCATATTGAATATCGACTGTGGCACCGACCAACACAAAGAGCAGGATCTCGGCCCCGACCCACAATTTATTGAATTTGGGGGATATTCGTCGCGCTAGGGTTTCATACCACCTCAGCACTGCAACGCCCATCGCCATCACCGCCAACAGCCCCGAGATGGGGACAACACCTTTGGTCCACGACTCCAAACCAATAAATGAGAATGCAGCACTAATTAAAATAAGTAGCTTTATGGAGTCCCTCATATGAAACCTCTTGAAAAAGCGAACAAGTAGATAGCCCACACCTCCGCCCAACACCAATCCAGTGACAATAGAGATAGGTATTTGGGTGAAACTTGCGGCAGAAAATTCGCCTCCAACAGCTAGGGTTGTCGCGGCCGTGAAGAGGACAATAACAAAAACATCGTCTACCGAGGCTCCTGCCATTATCATCTGTGGGATACTCCTCTGCGTTCCAATCTTTTGCTCCATGAGGTTCAGCATTTTGGGAACTATAACAGCAGGTGACACAGCCGCCACGACTGTACCCAAAATCGCCGCTTCGAGGAGGGTCACACCCAACAATGATGGGGCAATCAACATCATCCCCACGATCTCGAAACATGCAGGTACAAAGCAGATCAACATTGCAGGTCTACCCACACGTTTGAGCTCACCGACATTAAGGGCCAGCCCTGCCCTCATCAAGATTATAACGAGGGCTATTTGCCTAAGCTCCACCGATATATTGAGTAGCGACTGATCCAACAGATCGGCACCATAGGGACCCAAGACAACACCCGTGAGGATCATACCTAGGAGTGCAGGCAGCCGCAGACGAGTAAATATAAACCCAAGGACCAGTCCAAGAATCAATATAAGGGCAAGTGAATTTAACATGTTTAGACCCCCTCCAAAGTTATATTATTAATGCGAATTAAGGTTTGAACTTTTTTTCGCCTTTTTTACATTTATTATGCTTTATCCCACCCCTGAATCCCCTCCCAAAGGGTGGGGACTTAGTCGCAAAACCAAGGTTTTGCTCCCTTAAGTGGTGCGAATCAAGGTTTGAATTCTCAAACCTTAATTCGCATTATTACATAAAAGAGAGGATAGCTTCGGCCGCAGCTTTGGGCTCCTCCAAGAATCCCATATGACCCGATTTTTCCAACCACACGACTTGAGCCTGAGGGTGAGAATCAACAATTTGTTGAGCCACTTCGTAGGGGATATAGTCGTCACACTTACCCATGATAAACATTTGAGGTACGGCAAAACTTCGCAACATATCATTTTGGTCGCGACGATTCATCATGCCTCTCAGAAGCGCCACAACACCCTCATCTTCGGTGATGTAGACCTGCTCGACAAGATCCGAGATATAATCCTTCATGCGCCCTCTATTGGCCACCGCAAAACCAGCTGACGGAGCGACATTAGCCAAAGCCTCCTTCTTGCCCGATTTAACAAGCTCGATCTCGCGCAATCTATTTTTCTTCTTCTCCTCCGAATCGGGATTGGGGGTTGAGCTCAACAACACTACCCCATCTATCATATCGCCAAAGAGTTCGCACATAGCCAAAGCCACATATCCACCCATCGAGTGCCCCACGACCGTGAATCGCTCAATACCCAACGCTTTGAGTCCATCGACCACCGTAGTGGCCAAAAAATCCATCGAGTGCTCCTCGCCCTCGACAATAGAGATACCATGCCCCGGGAGATCTAAGGTCACCACTCGCACATCTTTGTAGAGCAGAGGAACAAAACTATCCCACACCAACATAGACTCAAGATAACCGTGCAGAAGCACAACGCATTTATCTCCTTTTTCGGAGTCACAAATATGCAGAGGACGCTCCCCCGCCATTATAAATTTTTCTACCATGTCACAAAGTTACACTTTTTGGTATAGATTTTTCAAGGATTGGCCAATAAATTTGCAGAACCAAGGTTTTATTTTTAATTTTGGGGTTTTATAGAGCATTATTAGGAAAACATGAAAAATCTAAAATTTATAATGTGCCACGGTTCAGCAAACCGTTTTGTGATGATCGACACTATTACTCAACAATTTGAGTTCGAGGGTGTAGATCGTTTTGTGAGAGAGGTGTGCCAAAGTTGCCAAAGCGATGGGGTGTTGTTCCTTGTGAAGTGGGGCGACAACGATATGGCGATGCGAATGTTCAACACCGATGGTTCGGAGGCAGAGATGTGTGGCAACGGAATGAGATGTATCGCGAGGTTGGCCGACGAGGAGTATCTTCACACCGACTCATATACACTATATTCGGGTGGGCAGAGCTACCCTATCTCTCGCCATTTGCCACTCGCCGAAGGGGTACCAGCCTATGGTGTCGAGATCTCGATACGCACCGCTTCCAAAGATTTTACACTCTCGACAGAGGAGTTTGTAGCTCGAAAGATAGAGACCTTGGACGATAAGTTGACATTCACATACCTTAACCTCGGCAATCCCCACATAGTGACCCAAGTCGACGAGATCGACTACGACCACCTAAGTCGTTTGGGCGAGAGGGTCAAAGAGATCAAAGATATTTTTCCTTTTGGGGTTAATGTCAGCATGATGAAACATATGGGAGGCAACAAGATCTTTGTCGCTACCTTTGAGAGGGGTGTGGGTCTGACCGCTTCGTGCGGAACAGCGATGACCGCCTCGTCGACTACGGCATCACTTTTGGGGCTCTGCGAGTGGGACTCTACGATCGAGGTTCGCAACCGTGGGGGATTTGTGAAGTGTCGCACACACAACACCCCAAGTTTGGTCACAGAGCTTATAGGTAACGCCACGTATGAATACGAGGGTGAGATAACTCCTCAAATGGAGATAATCAGCGGCGAGGAGTTTGAGGCCGAGAAGTCTAGTTGGGCAAATTTAATTGGATAAAGCAAATATAAAAATAAGAAAACAAGATGGTAAAAGAGATTTTCAACCACCGTTCAATACGTAAATTCAAGAGTGAGAGCATCGCCCCAGAGGTGATGGAGAAGATGTTGGAGGCCGCTTCACGCGCTTCGACATGTGGTAATATGCAGTGCTACAGCTTGATCGTGAGCAGTAGCAAGGAGATGGTAGCGGCCCTTTCGCCCCTCCATTTTGGGCAAGTAGAGAGGATGAACGGACAGTGCGTGGTGACGGTGTGTGCCGACATGAATCGCTTTGGCGAGTGGTGCAAACAGCGCGATGCTGAGCCACAGTACGATAACTTCATGTGGTTTATGAATGGCGCTATTGATGGAATCATGGCGGCTCAAAATTTGATTTTAGAGGCTGAGTCACACGGCGTGGGGATATGCGTGTTGGGCACGACGCTCTACACGGCCGATGCTATGTGCGAGCTATTGGAGCTCCCCGAGGGTGTGATCCCAGTGACAGCTATAGTTATGGGTTATCCCGACGAGAACCCTCCTCTAACTGATAGATTGCCCATAAGCGGAGTTGTTCACCAAGAGAAATACAACAACTACACCCCCGAGATGATCGACCAGATATGGAGCGAGCGCGAAAACTCAGCCGAGACACTTGCTCTATTGAATGAGAATGAGCTCCCAAACCTAGCGCAGATCTTCACCAAAAACCGCTACAAGGGTTCCGACAATGTGACATTCTCGAAAAAATATTTGGAGCTCCTCAAGAAGCAGGGATTTATGAATCATGCTGATTAAGGTTTGAGAATTCAAACCTTAAGAAAGCACCACTTAGGGGAGCAAAACCTCGGTTTTGCGACTAAGTCCCCACCCTTGGGAGGGGATTTAGGGGTGGGGTAAAATATAAATAAATGTAAAAAAGCGAAAAAAGTTCAAACCTTAAGTAGGGTAAAATAATTATTGGTGTGTTTTTAAGAGTGCTATTGGAAATGAGATTTTTTGCTATTAAATTGAAAATATAGTGGTTCTATACTGAAATTTAATAGTGAAAAATATCGCTTCAAGAGTGCTTTTAAAAATATGGCAATAATTGTTTTACACTACTTAGGAGTCAATAAACATAAAAATATAAAATTATGAGTAGTAACGACGAGCAAACACAATTCCCTAATATCCCAGACTTCAACCCCTCGGATTATGAAAATGATGGGCCCGACTACAACGACACGCAATCTGCGCCCGACACCACCATTCGCGGTTATCGAATCGTGATCTCGATATTGATTGTGATACTAACAGCCCTATCTGTTCTATACTTCAATATCCATCGCCAGCAAATGTCCGATTATGATCTACTTACGGTAGATCGCGACTCTATACAATCGAACCTTACGTCTCTGATCGTGGAGTTCGACGAGCTGGAGTTCTCGAACGATAGCCTCAAACTCAGCATGGAGATCGAGCGCCACAGGGCCGACTCGATTATCAACCAACTCAAACGCGAGCGTACGTTTAACTACACCAAGCTCAAGCAGTACGAAAAGGAGGTGGGCACACTGCGCACAATCATGCAGGGCTACCTCAAACAGATCGACTCGCTCAACACCCTCAACAAACAACTCATCAGCGAGAATGTGTCGTACCGCAAACAGATCTCTACCGTGGAGTTGCGTGCCGAGGCTGCCGAGGAGCAGGCCCAAGAGCTCCAAAACAAGGTGCGTCAGGGGTCGGTGCTCAAAGCTACATCAATCTCGATGGTCACCCTCAACGACAGTGGCCGCGATGTGTCGCGTGTGCGTAATGCCGACAAGTTGCGTGTGGACTTTACGTTGGCGGCCAACGACCTCACAGCTCCGGGCAACAAGATGATCTATATGCGTATTGTCTCTCCCGATGGTTATATTTTGACCACCGAAGATGTCCCATCTTTTGAGTATGAGGGCGATACGTTGACTTTCTCGGCATCTCGCGAGGTGGAGTACCAGAACCAAGATCTCGATGTTAGTATCTTCTATTCGGGTGCAGGTTTCACTAGCGGAGTCTACAAAATCGAGCTCTACGCCGAAGGGTACATGATCGGCGTGACCCAAATAGAGGTGGCTAAATAGAGGTTTAGCCAACTTAAAGTCATTGCGGAGTTCGGACCGCAATCTCATTTAAGCTACGTCATTGCGGAGTTCGGACCGCAATCTCATTTAAGCTACGTCATTGCGGACTCCGATCCGCAATCTCATTTAAGCTACGTCATTGCGGACTCCGATCCGCAATCTCACACGTAAATTTGCGTTAGGGGTTGCGGATTGGAGTCCGCAATGACGTTTATTATAAATAGCATATAGATGGGGGTCGTCAGTGACGCTCAGAGGAGAGTTTGTCGGCCACGAAAGGGACAAAAATAATTTCGTGCACTTGGCCTCTTTTTTGTAGCTAAAATTGTGCTAATTCGAAATATTCTTCGTAACTTTGCATGCAACAAATTGTATACCATTTTTTTCGATGGGTGCAGTTCGATAACTTTAGAACATTATATACTATGTCTTTTATTGAAGAAAAGGTGCAGATGGAGGGTCTTACATTTGACGATGTACTACTTGTTCCTGCATACTCGGAAGTGTTGCCACGTGAGGTTAGCGTACAATCTAATTTTTCGCGCAATATCAAATTAAATGTCCCTATTGTCTCTGCGGCAATGGATACAGTCACTGAGGCTCCTTTGGCGATCGCTTTGGCTCGCGAGGGAGGAATCGGTGTGATACACAAAAACATGTCTATCGAGGAGCAGGCTGCTCAGGTCCGCAAGGTGAAACGTGCGGAGAACGGCATGATTAGCGACCCAATCACAATCTCCAAAGAGCAAAATGTAGGCGATGCCCTTTTGATTATGAAGGAGAATAAGATCGGTGGTATACCAGTTGTCGACGCAGATAACTTCCTGATTGGTATTGTTACAAACCGTGACCTTCGTTTCCAGCGCGACATGGATCGCAAGATCGACGATGTGATGACCAAAGAGAACCTTATCACAACTCAAAACACAGACCTAGTGCATGCTGCCGAGGTGTTGTTGGTCAACAAGATCGAGAAGTTGCCCGTGGTGAGCGAAGATGGTAAGTTGATGGGGCTAATCACCTATCGCGACATCACAAAGGTCAAAGACAATCCACTTTCGTGCAAAGATAGCATGGGTCGTTTGAGAGTTGCCGCTGGAGTGGGTGCTACGGCAGACACTATGGAGCGCGTGCGTGCACTCGTTGAGGCGGGTGTAGATGCTGTTGTGTTGGACTCGGCTCATGGACACTCTAAAAATATCGTTAACACACTCAAATCAATCAAGGCTGTATATCCAGAGTTGGATGTTGTGGTAGGAAATATCGCAACAGGTGCGGCAGCGAAGTATTTGGTTGAGGCTGGAGCAGATGCTATCAAGGTGGGTATTGGTCCCGGTTCGATCTGTACGACACGTATCGTGGCAGGTGTGGGTGTTCCGCAGCTAACGGCTATCTTCGAGGCAGCTAAGGCGGCTAAGGGTTCGGGCGTTCCAGTGATCGCCGACGGAGGTTTGAGATACTCGGGCGACATTGTGAAGGCATTGGCCGCAGGTGGCGATTGCGTTATGGTGGGTTCTATGTTTGCAGGAGTCGAGGAGTCTCCGGGCGACACGATCATCTATAACGGACGTAAGTTTAAGTCATACCGCGGAATGGGATCTATCGACGCGATGAACAATGGTTCGAAGGATCGTTACTTCCAAGATGGAGAGGCTAACTCAAATAAATTCGTGCCCGAGGGTATCGTGGCTCGTGTTCCATACAAGGGTTCACTCGCGGAGGCTGTATATCAGCTTATCGGAGGTTTGAAGGCTGGTATGGGTTACTGTGGAGCTCAAAACATCGAGACTTTGCAGAGTGCTAAATTTATCCGCATCACATCTTCGGGCGTTACAGAGAACCACCCACACGATGTGACAATCACTCAAGAGGCTCCAAACTACTCACGTAGCTAAAGAAAATAATTACAATAGATGAGGTGGAGGTCGTGCAAACGGGTTTCACCTCACAACTTTTTGAACATGGAAAAAATCCTTATTCTAGACTTTGGATCACAATACACCCAGCTCATTGCACGTCGTGTGCGCGAGCTGAATGTATATTGCGAGATCCACCCATTCAATAACCCACCCATCATCGACGATAGCTTCAAGGGTGTTATCCTTTCGGGTAGCCCCTATTCGGTTCGCGATGAGGTGGCTCCACAGCCCGATTTGTCGCAGATCAAGGGTAAATTGCCTCTTTTGGGAGTATGCTATGGCGCTCAATATTTGTCTCACGCCTTTGGCGGCGAGGTTATGCCAGCACCGAGTAGGGAGTATGGCCGCGCGATGTTGACAATTGGCGACGCAGAGAACCCACTCCTTAAGGATCTGCCTCAAACGACGCAGGTGTGGATGTCGCATGGCGACACGATCACCTCTATCCCCGAGTCATACCGCGTGATCGCAAGCACCGAGCAGGTGAAGGTTGCGGCATACTGCATAGATGGCGAGCCTACATGGGCTATCCAGTTCCACCCCGAGGTATACCACTCAACGGATGGTACTCAGCTGCTTAAGAACTTCGTGGTTGGTATCTGCGGATGCGACCAGAGCTGGACATCGGAGAGCTTCGTGGAGAGCACAGTGGCTGATTTGAAGGCTAAGTTAGGAGACGATAAGGTTGTGTTGGGCCTCTCGGGAGGTGTTGACTCAACTGTTGCAGCGGTGTTGTTGCACAAAGCTATTGGACAGAATCTGTACTGTATATTTGTTAACCCCGGAGTCCTGCGTAAGAATGAGTTCGAGGAGGTTTTGGAGTCATACAAAGGTATGGGTCTAAATGTCAAGGGTGTCGATGCAGGAGATAAATTCTTGAACGATTTGGAGGGTGTGAGCGATCCCGAGACTAAGCGCAAGATCATCGGCCGCGACTTCGTGGAGGTGTTCAACGAGGAGGCGCACGCAATCTCGGATGTTAAGTGGTTGGCCCAAGGAACGATCTATCCCGATGTGATTGAGTCTTGTTCGGTGAATGGCCCTTCGGCAACTATCAAGTCGCACCACAATGTGGGCGGTCTACCCGAGGAGATGAACCTCAAGGTGGTGGAGCCTTTACGCCTGTTGTTCAAGGATGAGGTTCGTCGCGTAGGTTTGTCAATGGGAATCTCGAAGAAGTTGATCGGCAGACACCCCTTCCCGGGTCCGGGTCTAGCGATCAGAATTTTGGGTGAGATCACTCGCGAGAGAGTTGAGATCTTGCAAAATGTAGATAAGATCTATATCGACGCGCTCCATGCAGCCGATCTATACGACAAGGTATGGCAGGCTGGAGCTATCCTATTGCCCGTTAAGAGTGTGGGCGTTATGGGTGATGAGCGTACCTACGAGAGTTGCGTTGCACTTCGCGCTGTGTCGTCTACGGATGGAATGACAGCCGATTGGGTGCACTTCCCACATGAGTTCTTGGCTAACTTGTCGAACGAGATTATCAATAAGGTGAGGGGCGTGAACCGCGTAGTCTACGATATCTCTTCTAAGCCACCAGCAACAATAGAGTGGGAGTAGTTTTAGGGAGCATATGTGTCGTGAATTGAAATTGATTTGCGACCAAATAATCTAAAAATCTCGTATCTGCTCCTTTTACTTAAGGGGTGAGATACGAGATTTATTTTTTCAATAAAGCATATTAAATTATGAAAATAGCAGTTATAGGTGGCGGAAACATGGGTGGAGCCATCGCCGCAGGGGCCATCAAAGCCTCTATTGTTGCACCACAAGATGTTACAATCTCGCACTTGGAGCCTAAGTGTCACGACTTGTTTGGTGAGTTTTTGGACCAAATCAAGATCGAGGATGACAACGCAAAGTCGATCGAGGGGGCTGATTTGGTTGTTGTGGCTGTTAAGCCATGGATGATGAGCGAGGTGTTGGGCGAGATCTGCCCAGCGATCGACCGCAAGCGTCAGGCTTTGGTCTCTATCGCCGCTGGTGTTAACTTCGAGGCTTTGGCCGAGATGATGAAGTGCGGCGAGTTGGGCGACATGGGAATGTATCGCATTATCCCCAACACAGCGATCGCTATTGCTCAGAGTGTGAGCTTCATATGCAAACACAACACAACCGCAATTCAAGATGAGCAGCTGTTGCAGATCTTCGACTCTTTGGGAGCGAGCTTTGTTATCACGGAGGATCAGATGACCCCACTCACATCGTTGTCGTCGTGCGGAATCGCCTTTGCATACAAATATATGGATGCCTCGATCGAGGGAGGTGTAGAGTTGGGCATCGATCAAGATTTGGCGCGTAAGGTTGTTTTGCAGACTGTGCGTGGCGCACTTATGATGTTGGAGACCAACGGCACAATGCCTCAGCCCGAGATCGACAAGGTTACAACCAAGGGTGGAATCACCTTCAAGGGGTTGGACGCGATGGCTGAGAGTGGATTTACGGAGGCTGTGAAGAGCGGCCTTAGAGCGAGTAGATAGGTTGTGCAAGGGATGATAAAGAGAGTAGTTATAAAGATCGGCAGCAATGTACTCACGCGTGCCAATGGGGGGTTGGACACCAGACGTATGTCGGACCTCACGCGCCAAGTTGTGAGCCTGCGCAACCGAGGCATAGATGTTATCTTGGTATCGTCGGGTGCCGTTGCGTCGGGGCGCGAAGAGATCTCGCCCAACAAGAAGCTCGATTCGGTGGCTGCGCGTCAGCTCTTTTCGGCTGTGGGGCAGACCAAGTTGGTCAACAAGTATTATAACTTCTTCAAAAAGCACCATATCGTCTGCGGACAGGTGCTCACTACCAAAGAGTCACTCTCGACGCGCGGACACTACCTCAACCAACGCAACTGCATGAGGGTGATGTTGGAGAATGGCGTGGTGCCGATCGTCAACGAGAACGACACAATCTCGGTCACGGAGTTGATGTTCACCGACAATGACGAACTTTCGGGGATGGTCGCTACGATGATGGATGCCGATGCACTCATCATACTGAGCAATATAGATGGTATCTATAATGGTAACCCTGCCGACAAAAACTCGGAGGTCATACGTGTTGTGAGCAGCGATCTGGAGGACCTGAGCCAATATATCAGCACCACGCGTTCGTCGTTTGGGCGCGGAGGAATGTTAACCAAGTGTCGCATAGCTAGCAAGGTGGCCGACGAAGGTGTGGAGGTGATAATAGCTAATGGTAAGAGGCGGAATATTTTGGAGGATTTGATCCTAGGCGAAGGGTTTAGCTCTGTGGTTAAAAGAGCTAATAATAGAAAGAAAATATCGGATCTTATGATTTATGATAGGGATCTTAATTTAGTCGAAGTAGAGAGAGTAGAGGTTATCTGCACCCGATTTGTCCCCTCCGACAAGAAGATCTCGACGGTGAAGAAGTGGGTAGCACACTCCGATGGCTTTGCCAAAGGGAAGCTCTATGTCAACCAAGGGGCCTACCAAGCACTCATGCAACCCAAAGCCACGAGTTTGTTGCCTGTGGGTGTGAGTAGCGTGGAGGGTGAGTTCGAGAAGGACGATATAGTGACTATCATATCGCCCGATGGCGAGAGCATAGGTGTGGGTCGCGTGGCGGTCGATAGCCAAGCTGCGCGCGAGAGCGCAGGGCAGAAGGGGCACCGCGCAATTATCCACTACGACTATATGTATATAGAATAATGTATGCGAATCAAGGTTTGAGAATTCAAACCTTGATTCGCACCTCTTAAGGGAGCAAAACCTTGGTTTTGCGACTAAGTCCCCACCTTTGGGAGGGGATTTAGGGGTGGGATAAAGTATAATAAATGTAAAAAAGGCGAAAAAGTTCAAATCTTAATTCGCATAAAGGGAGTTCAATTTCCCTAAAAAGAGAATAACAATGGACCTAACAACAATTTTTGAGGGTGCTCGCGAAGCATCAAGAGCTCTGGCTCTCCTCTCCAAAGAGAAGATTAACGCCATTTTGTGCGATGTGGCCGAGGCCGCAGAGGCAAATATAGAGGGTATAATAGCAGCCAACAGTTTGGACCTAGCCAAGATGGAGAGGGAGAACCCCCTCTACGACCGCCTGCTGCTCACCCCCGAACGAATCAAAGGTATAGCCGATGATCTACGCAGTGTATCGGGACTTCACTCACCCATAGGCGAGGAGCTAGCGCGCTTTGAGCGCCCCAATGGCATGGAGATCCGCAAGGTGCGTGTCCCCTTTGGGGTGATCGGTGTGATCTATGAGGCGCGCCCCAATGTTAGCTTCGATGTCTTTGGATTGTGTTTCAAAACAGCTAACGCCTGCATTCTCAAAGGAGGAAGCGATGCACACAATTCTAACTCCGCAATTGTTGAGATCATCCGCAATGTATTGACACAAAATGGTATAGACCCTCGCGTGGTAACACTCCTCCCTGCCGAGCGCGAAGCGACAGCCCAACTATTGGCAGCCGAGGGGTATGTAGACCTCTTGATCCCTCGCGGAAGTTCGTCGCTGATAAACTACGTGCGCCACAACGCCTCGATCCCCGTGATCGAGACAGGGGCTGGAATATGTCACACGTATGTCGACGTTGCGGCCGACATAGCTAAGGCAAGCGCTGTGGTCACAAACGCTAAGACGCGTCGCGTGAGCGTCTGCAACGCTTTGGACTGCATGGTGATACACTCATCTAGGTTGGTCGACATAGCGCAGATATGTGCACCCCTAGCCGATAAAAATGTCGTTATCTATGCCGACCTGCGCGCCTATGCTGCACTGGGCGAGAACTACCCTACTCACCTCCTTAAGGCCGCGACAGATGAGAGCTTCGGCACAGAGTTCATGGACTACAAAATGGCTATCCGCACGGTAGACTCCCTAGAGCAGGCGGTGGAGCATATAACAAAATACTCATCGCGCCACAGCGAGGCAATCATAACTGAGGACGTGGCAGCAGCCGAGATCTTCCTGCAAGTGGTCGACGCTGCATGCGTATACCACAACGTATCAACAGCTTTCACCGATGGCGGACAGTTCGGCTTCGGTGCCGAAATAGGTATCAGTACCCAAAAACTCCACGCCCGTGGACCTATGGCCCTCCCCGAACTCACAAGCTACAAATATGTGATCTGTGGCGATGGTCAGGTGAGAAGTTAACCATGCTGTTTTAGAGACTGTTATAGAGGCTGGACTGCCTCACGCCGGCGGGCGCACAGCAAGCTGTGATTTGTTTCCCTTGCACTTTGTGTGGTGATGCCGCTAGCCGTTTTCGCGCTAAAGCGTGAAATTTAATATAAAATGAGTGTCTCGAACCTTGAAAGTAAACTTTCGGTTCGAGACACTCATTTCATATTATTCCCCCGTTGGGGGACTTAAAGTCGCGGCCCCACCACTCAAAGCGAGGTGACTACATGCGAAAATAATGGTGAATGATAAATGGTGAATGGTGTATATGCAGATTACCATTGACCATTAACCACCTGAATTCAACTTGTAAATGCAACTGAGGAATTGGGAAGTTGCAGAGAATGAGATAAAATATTTTTTCAGAGAGGAAAGAGAGGTAAAACTCTCC
>JBCQUO010000081.1:0-7830 GCA_047173955.1 Rikenellaceae bacterium | reverse complement strand
CATTCAGCGGAGCGAAGGAGAGTTTTACCTCTCTTTCCTCTCTGAAAAAATATTTTATCTCATTCTCTGCAACTTCCCAATTCCTCAGTTGCATTTACAAGTTGAATTCAGGATATTTCATTTGGTTTATATCGTTTGTTTTTTATAATTTCGCGGCGCTTTACACTTATTCTTAGTAAGAGATGAGGTGCATTGACTAGAATTTATATTAATTAAATTAAAATTAGAATGATGAAAAAAATTTCATTATTGGCTTTTGCTGCTGTGGCTTTTGTTGGCTGTAGTAAGGAGTCTATCGACGAGCTTATTGCTCCTTCTACTATTACGGGCAGAGAGCTTACTGTCGCTGCGTCGTTTGGCTCAACTGGCACTCGTATTGGGCTTGCGGAGGATGACTCTTACAATTGGAACTTTACTTGGCAGGAGGATGATATGCTAGGTGCTCAGTTTGACAAAGCGGCAGTTTCTGCGAATGTTCCATTTTACATTCAAGATGAATTCAGCGGGAACAGTGCAGAATTCACGGGTGCAATTTCTAACAATGCCGAAAAGGTAGTATTCACCTATCCACACCGAGTTACAGATTTCGACCTTAGAAATCAGATTGTTGTTTTCGATAACGAAAGCAAAGCTCTTAATGCTTATGGTGAGTACTATGCTGTATTGATTAGTGAGGAGTTATCGGTATCTGATCTTGAAAATGGCACTATTACCAACATCCCATTGAGCGCAAAGTATACTGCTATTGAACTAGAAATCACAGGTTCAGCGGACGTTACAGGCACGATCACTAAAGCTATTATGAGCTACACAAGTGAAGACGGCACAACAACAACAAACCTTTCGGTAACTAACGCTCCTGCGCTTTCAGCTAACAAGGCTGTGTTGATTCCATTCTCATACGAGCCATTCACAACCGATGATGACGACTCGTTCACTGTCACTTGTATCTTCGCTGATGGTAAGGTTGCTACATTCACAAACAAGGACTTTTTAGAGGGTGTAGCATTTGCGGCAGGCACGCATAATTATATGAGTGTAAGGTTCTCTGAGTACGCTACAAGTGGTGTTTATTCGGACGAGATAAGTTCATACTCAGCAGATTCATACCCAACAACAGGCATTGACATTTGGGTTGTAACTGATAGCGAAATCTCTAGTGCGGATGAATACGACGGTCTTAAAGCCGCTTTGGTTGCAGCTAAAACAGCAGGTCGCACCATCGAGCTAGTTTTCCCTAACTTGACAACTGTTGTGGCATCTGCCTTCTATCAATGCACTAGCCTCACAACCATCTCGCTACCTGCGGCTATTACGTTTGAAAACGGTGCCTTCCGTGAGTGCCCTAATCTCACAAGCGTCTCGCTACCTGCGGCTCAAACGTTTGAAACCAATGCCTTCCGTGAGTGCCCTAACCTCACAAGCGTCTCGCTACCTGCGGCTCAAACGTTTGGAAACTATGCCTTGAGTGGGTGCTCGAACCTCACAAGCATCTCGCTACCTGTGGCTACTGAGTTTGGAAAGTATGCCTTCTATGAATGCACTAGCCTCACAAGCGTCTCGCTACCTAAGGCTGAAACGTTTGGAAACCATGCCTTCTCTAGCTGCACTAGCCTCACAAGCGTCTCGCTACCTGTGGCTCAAACGTTTGAAAATAATGCCTTCTATGGCTGCACTAGCCTCACAACCATCTCGCTCGGAGTGGATGGCGATGGCATTAGCTCTATAGGAACAAATTTCTGTTCTGAAGTAACTATTAGTGATACCGACCTAACAATAAAACTAGCAGGTGAATCTAACTGCTCGATTGTTGATAAAACGATTACTATTACTAATAGTGAAACTCCTGTAGAATACACATTTAAAAGTATAACTCAATAAAAATAAAAGATATGAATAATTACGAAGCACCACAAATAGAAGTGATAGAGGTAGAGATCGAAGGAGTTATTTTGCAAGCATCCTCAATATATCAAGGAAACAGAATCTAATACCCCCAAAAAAGTAAATAACCAGAACGCCCGACTGCCAAAGAGCACTCGGGCGTTTTACTGTTTATATATTATTCGTGCATTTAACCTGAGGTACCTCACCCGAAATTCGATAAATTGAAAAAAAATTGTTACATTTGTCGCATTATTTAATACTAAAAAACATGTCATACAATTTATTAAAGGGAAAGAAAGGTCTGATCTTTGGCGCTCTAAACGAGAACTCAATAGCTTGGAAAGTGGCGCAACGCGCAGTGGAAGAGGGTGCTGAGATCGTACTTACAAATACAGCGGTCTCGATCCGAATGGGTACAATAAACGACTTGGCAAAGGAGTGCAACGCAATCGTTGTCGCGGCAGATGCTACAAAAGTCGAGGAGCTAGAGCTCCTAATGGATAAAACAATGGAGCACTTCGGCGGTAAATTCGACTTCATGCTCCACTCAATAGGTATGTCGCCAAACGTGCGCAAAGGACGTACGTATGACGACCTCGACTACGACTTCTTGTCCAAAACACTCGATATATCTGCCGTGTCGTTCCACAAAGCGATCCAAGTAGCTCGCAAGAAAGATGCTATAAACGACTGGGGATCAATCGTCGCACTGAGCTACATAGCTGCTCAACGTACTCTCTACGGATACAACGATATGGCCGACGCGAAAGCCCTACTAGAATCTATAGCTCGTAGCTTCGGATATATATATGGACGCGAGAAAAACGTACGCATAAACACCGTGTCGCAATCCCCAACCCCCACAACAGCTGGTAGCGGAGTGCTCGGTCTAGGCGACCTCATGGAGTTCGCAGAGAACATGTCTCCCCTAGGTAACGCCTCGGCACTCGACTGCGCCGACTACGTCATATCGCTATTCTCGGATCTCACACGCAAAGTCACTATGCAGAACCTATTCCACGACGGAGGATTCTCATCTATAGGTATGACTCGACGAGCTATGAGAACATACGAGAAAGGACTCCGCTTCGACGACGTGCACCAAAACCAATTCCCATTCGGCACGAAAGAGGAGGAGTAATAATTTTTTCTTTGGACCTTGTGTTAGAGGCTTTTGGTTAGAGGCTGGACTGCCTAACGCCGGCGGGCGCACAGCAAGCTGTGATTTGTGTTTATTGCGCTTTGTGCGTGGTTAGCCGCGAGCCGTTTTCGCGCTAAAGCGTGAAGTTTAATATAAAATGAGTGTCTCGAACCTTGAAAGTAAACTTTCGGTTCGAGACACTCATTTTATATTATTCCCCCGAAAGGGGAAACCCCTCGCGGCCACCCCCCAAAGCGAAGTGAAAAATAATGGTGAATGGTCAATGGTGAATTAAGGTAGCGAAACGAAGTGTAGCGACTAAGCCCCCCCAACTTAACTTAACTTAACCTCACTAAACAAAAAAAGTCCTTAACGTAAAAACGTTAAGGACTAACAGTGCGGATAAAGGGACTCGAACCCCCACGCCTCACGGCATCAGATCCTAAGTCTGACGTGGCTACCAATTACACCATATCCGCTGTTGATCTGTTTTCGTGTGGCAAAGATAGAAAAAAATTGGTAATTCAAAGCCTTTTTCGAAAAAAAATTGATTTTTCTTTCGAAAAAACGTACTTTTGTCGGGCTAAACAGACTTTTATGGCTCGAAAAATCACTTTGGTCCTCTCTCCGCGCGAGGCAGCAGACCCCAATATATATACTCCGCGCGCGTCGGCGAAGCTCGATATTAAGCGCGAGAACATTGCACTCATAAGGGTGGTCAAGCGTTCGATAGATGCTCGACAGCGCCTCCCCAAGGTAAACCTCACCCTCGAGGTCTATACCGATAGCGACGAGGCCCCAGCACCCATTTTCTTCGACTACCCCAATGTCTCGACTGCCACACCCGTTATTGTGGTGGGGTCGGGACCGGCTGGCCTCTTTGCGGCCCTCAGGCTCATCGAGCAGGGGCTCAAGCCTATTGTGCTCGAGAGGGGGCACGATGTGTCGGAGCGCAAGAGAGACATAGCTCAGATCAACCGCAACGCCCATATCAACCCCGACTCCAACTACGCCTTTGGCGAGGGAGGGGCCGGCACATTCTCGGACGGCAAGCTCTTTACGCGAAGTAAAAAGCGTGGCGATTTCCGCAAGGCATTGGAGTGTTTGGTCTTTCACGGAGCCACCGAGGAGATCTTGTACGAGGCACATCCCCACATCGGGACCGACAAACTCCCAAGGATCATGACCAATATCCGCCAGACGATAATTGAGTCGGGGGGTGAGTACTACTTCAACTGCCGCGTGAGCGACCTAAAGATCTCCGACAAGAACAAAATCGAGGGTGTATGGTGCGCAGATCAACTATATGAGGGGGCCGCTGTGGTGTTGGCTACAGGTCACTCCGCAAAGGATATATATGAGTTGTTGCACCGCCGAGGGGTGCAGATCGAGGCCAAGCCATTTGCCATGGGTGTGCGCATAGAGCATCCCCAGCAGCTCATAGATTCGATCCAATACCACTGCGAGGAGCGCGGAGAGTATCTCCCTGCCGCTTCATATTCGCTCGTGAGCCAACAGAATGGGCGTGGCGTATATTCGTTCTGCATGTGTCCCGGAGGGTTTATCGTCCCAGCTATGACATCGGCCGCGGAGTCCGTGGTCAACGGCATGTCCCCCAGTGGCCGCAACTCCCCATATGCCAATTCGGGTATGGTCACAGAGATCAGGTTGGAGGACTTCGCGCACCTGCGTCAGGAGTGGGGCGAACTCGCAGGGCTCAAATATCAACAGCAGTTCGAGACCCTAGCGCGACTTAATGGAGGCGACAACCAGATAGCCCCTGCACAACGTGTGGCCGACTTCGTGGCAGGCAAGCAGAGCACATCGCTCCCCAAAAGTTCATACATCCCCGGGATGGTCCCCTCGCGCATGGACCAATGGATGCCCCAATTTATAGCTCAAGGCCTCAGGGGCGGAATAGCTGAGTTCGGACGTAAAATGCGCGGATACTTAACCAACGAGGCGGTGATCCTAGGTGTGGAGTCACGCACATCCTCCCCCGTGAGGATCCCCCGTGACCCCAACACCCTAATGCACACCCAGATCGAAGGGCTCTTCCCCACAGGCGAAGGGGCAGGATATGCAGGTGGTATAATCTCCGCGGCCCTCGATGGCGAGAAAATCGCTAACTCCGTGAGGGTGTATGTTCGATAGGGATTTAGTGCTTTGGACTGCCTCACGCCGGCGGGCGCACAGCAAGCTGTGATTTATCCTCCTTGCGTCTTTGGCCGACACGATAGTTCACCTTTGGTGAACAATTAATATAAAATTAGCACCTCAAACTTTTGAAAGTAAACTTTCAGTTTGAGGTGCTAATTTTATATTATCCCCCTCATGGGGGGATCGTGTCGGCCCAGCCGTGTGGCAGCACGCGAAGGTTTTAGCTCTGTTCGATACCTCTTTGCAGCTTTTCTTAGCCCTACGTAGCATTACTCAGTTTTCCTCAGTCTTACTCAGCCTACCCAGAATAAACTGAGTAGAGCTGTGAAATGCTGATATGAATTGTGAGTGATAAATGATAAATGGTTAATCTATAATTATTATCGGCGTTAATCATTAACCATTAATCATTAAAACAATTTACTCTTTAGACTCGAGGGTTTTCCAAACAATAGCAGACAAAGCGGCACCGACGAAAGGAGCAACAATGAACAACCAAAGGTTTGTGAGGGCTGTGTCACCTGCGAATACAGCTGGAGCGATACTACGAGCTGGGTTTACAGATGTTCCAGTGATTGGAATACAAACGATGTGTACCAACACGAGGGTAAGACCGATAGCTAGGCCAGCGAATTTAGGAGCTCCGCTCTCTTTGGCAGTTGATCCCAACACTACGAGCACGAAGATAAATGTAAATACCACCTCTGCTATGAGGGCAGGCATCATCATTCCATCTGCGAAGTCGTTGGCACCTGTAGCTGTGATTCCAAGTGGAGTAGCTACAGCGAATAGGATAGCCGAACCGATGAATGCACCGATAACTTGTGCTACCATGTATGTAGCTGCCTCTTTGCCACTCATGCGGCCAGACATCCATACTGCCAATGTGATAGCTGGGTTGATGTGGCAACCCGACACGCTACCGATAGCGTAAGCCATAGCGACAACTGAAAGTCCGAAACCGAAAGCTACGGTAAGCACCCAAGCTACGCTCTCTGTACCACCGATGTTAAATACTGCTGAGCCGCAACCCAACAAAACCAAGACCATTGTACCAATAGCCTCTGCGATAAATTTTTTATTCATAATACATTTATTTATTGGAATCGAGCCTCTGTTTGGTTTGTATGGCTCTTTCCCTGATTATTCACGCAACAAAGGTATACAATTTTTTACTAATTCCCGAACAAAAAGTGATAATTTTTTGTTGTATAGGGTGTTGTGAGTTAAGGTGAATAGGCCCGAGCTATCTGCTCAGGCCCATTCGGTATAGAGATTTTAGATCGTTTTTTTATAATAATATCTACTAATAATAACTATTTAGATATGCATTCTGTGTCAAGTAACTTAGGACATTATTCACATCAAATGGGATTGTTCCTGTAGTGTAATTCTCCATGTAATTGTTCATAAGGTTAATCTGTATCGCCAAATTTACCGATTCATCTGCGTTATTAGAGAAATCCAATATAAAGTAGTCACGAGCTGTTGTATTCAAGTTACCATAACCAGTAACATTTACAAAAGTAGCAAAGACCACATACTCGGGCTCGAAGCTGTCATATGCTTGGACATTTACACCAGATTGTATATAACCATTTGAGTCATTAGTGTCGCCAAATTTTGAATCACTCCACCAGAAATCACCATTCTCACCATTTTCGTAATAGCAGTTGTATGCTGTTATGGCACCAATAGGATTAGTATATTCACTACGTATATTCGTGGTTCCATACAAATCCGCAGGGTAACTTGTCTGAACGTAGTCATAACCAGTTGTAGAGGTAATGTTCAACGTTGGATCCCAGAATGGAAGGGCATACTGGGTGAACTCAAGGGTGTAGGTCTTGGACTCACCTGCGGTGTTGGTCATCGTTATGGTTGACTTGTTGTGGTTCGTCGAACTGTTTTTTGTGTAGTTCCACTCCTCGTTATCACCATTTTCATCGTAGTCAACCTCGTCATCTTGGTTCTGCAACACTGGGGCGGCCCAGATATTGAAGGAGTCACCCAACTCGGCTTTGTCCCAATATGTGATTCCTTGAGCTTCAAATGTGTCATCTGATAACTTCCTTTCATTTCTCAACTCAGAAATATCGGTAAGGTATTGCGACTCTGACAGGATATAGTACCACGTACCACCCGACTCGATCTTTGTTTCGCTGAACGTAAGGCCTGTCTGGGTTATATCGTCCGAAGCTAGGTATCGCTCTGTTGTCCTTACGATCTCGATTATACCTATTGGGCCCGACTCTTCATCGGCATCTCCTGCGAGGTAGTATTGGTATGGGGTGTTAACCAATGGGGCCGACTGAACTGTTCCATCCACCGAGTAGATGTAACCTTTGGAGTTGTAGATCACCGAGATAGATGAAGCCGCCTCGGTATCCGTAGATCCATCGCCCTCCAACAGTGCGAAGTCACTCGCCTGCTTGATGTAGAGCTTCGCAATTCCGTTTCCGTTCTTGCGGTAGATATTGGCGTGACACTCGCGCGCTTGGTAGTGACCATCGTAGTTTGAGTCTGCGCCGTAACTATTGTACGTAAATTATTGCTGTCCGGTAAACCAAACCGCACCCCACAACAATCCATCTGAGATGTACTCCAAGCACATTTCAGATGGATTTTTCATTTTGCAAGCC